>JBBJOE010000077.1:0-10264 GCA_037721765.1 Thermomicrobiales bacterium | reverse complement strand
CCGGCGGCCGGCATCCCTTGCCAGAGCCCGGCGGTGGCACCCTGACCGGCGTCCCGGCGGCTCGACCGGGCGGGTGGCGGTGGCGGTGGCGGCGATTTCACGGTAGCGCCCTATCTCCGGTGACCGCGACGCCGGGACCACTCCCCGCTGGACACGTCTTGCCGGGTCGGGGTGGCCCCGGCGCCCTGATGGTGCAAACCTAGGGCGGGCGACACGCCCCGGGCCATCCCCTAACGGTCCCGCCGGGGCCCGTCACCCCGGCGGTATGGCATAGGTAGGTCGGTTGCCCGGGCCGGGCCAGGGGTCGGCCGTGGTACACTTTCGACAATAGCTCGGGGTGCGCGGGTTCGCCGCGCAACAGTACGCCATCAGCCCTTCCCTCACGCGCGGCGTCGGGGCCGTCGAGCCGTACTGACCGGCCGTCGGTCTCTTGCTCGTGTACCGGATCGTCTCCCGGTACTCTCCACCATGTCGCCGCGCCCGTTGAGGTCCCTTTCCTTATGTCAGTCGCCACACTTGATCGCCCGGCTACCGCGCCAGGGCTGGCCGGGGCGCGTACCGCGTCCTTCGCCGACCTGCCGATCGCCGTCGAGACGCTGGACGCGCTCCTCGCTACCGGCATCACCTCCCCCACACCGATCCAGGCCCAGACGATCCCCGTCCTCCTCGGTGGCCGCGACGTGATCGGCCAGGCCCGCACCGGGTCCGGCAAGACGCTCGCGTTCAGCATCCCGCTGGTCGAACGGCTCGACCCGTCCGTCAACGCCGTCCAGGCGCTGATCCTGACCCCGACCCGCGAACTGGCGGTCCAGATCGGGAGCGTCATCGACCCCCTGATCGCCCGCCGCCGCCTCCGCTCGGTCCAGATCTTCGGTGGCCGCTCGATGGGTCCCCAGCGCGACGCCCTCCGTCGTGGCGCCCACATCGTGATCGGCACACCCGGTCGCGTCCTCGACCTGCTCGGCCAGGGTGCCCTGCGGCTCGACGGCGTCCGCTTCCTGGTCCTCGACGAGGCCGACGAGATGCTCGACCGGGGCTTCGCTCCAGATGTCGAGCGCATCCTCCGCCGCACCCCGGCGAGCCGCCAGACCGCCCTCTTCTCGGCCACCATGCCGCCGTGGGTCCGCCAGACCGCCGACCAGCACCTGCGCGAGCCGGTCGTCGTCGCGATCGACACCAAGCCCGAGGACATCCCGTCCATCGAGCACGTCGCCTACATGGTCGACGCGACCCGCAAGATGGAGATCCTCGAATCCCTGCTCGACCACCGCCAGGAGGGGTCGATCCTGGTCTTTGGCCGGACGAAGCACGGGGTGAAGAAGATCGCCCGCCAGCTCGAATTGGCCGGCTATCCCGTGGTCGCCCTGCAGGGCAACCTGTCCCAGAACGCGCGGGACCGGGCCATGGAGCAATTCCGCTCCGGCGAGGCCCCGATCCTGATCGCGACCAACGTCGCGGCACGCGGCCTCGACGTCACCGACATCTTCCTGGTGGTCAACCTCGAACTGCCGGAATCACCCGAGTTGCTGACCCACCGGGTCGGCCGGACCGGCCGGATGGGTCGTGAGGGACGCGCCATCACCCTGCTCTCGCCCGACGAGAACAGCAAGTGGCGACAGTTGCAGCGCGGCCTCGGCCGCCAGATCCCGCTCGCCCCGTGGAAGGGCGCCACGACCGCCCTCGGCCTCGACGCCGACGCCCCCGTCGCCCCGCGCCGGGCCGTCCCGGCCGCCGTGGCCCGCGAAGCCGACGCCGGACGCGGCGGGCAAGGAGCAACCCGGCGCGGCGGCACACCCGCCCGCGGATCCCGCGTTGATCCGGTCGATGCTTGGGATAGCCGGACCAGCCGCGCCCGCCCGGGTGCCGACCGAGACCGTGACCGCTCCGTCCAAGCGCGCTTCGGCCGGGACACGCGGGTGTCGTCGGGTCCGACCGAGCGCTCCCTGACCGAGGTGACCTGCTCCCGCTGCGGGGCGCCGACCACCGTCCCGTTCGTGCCCGATCCCTCCCGGCCGGTCTTCTGCAAAGATTGCTTCCAGCCGGCCCCGCGCCGGGGCCGGGGATAATCGGGATCGTCACGGGTCGCTCCCCGTCCACCGATGGCGTGGGGCGACCCGGTGAACGTATACTCGCCCCGCTCCGCGGCGTCCGACGTGGCGGCGACGTGGGAGATCGGGTGGAGGACAACACCGGCGTGGATCGTTGCCAGACCGCGATGCGACCACCAGACCTGACTGCCGATTCCCCGACCCCGCGATGTGGGGTCCGCTCCTCCCGTCTTGGCGGATCCGACGGTCCGGGCGTTGACCGGTGAGGAACTGGCGCGTCTGGATCGGGTTCGTCATCAGTCTGGCGTTCCTCGCATTCGCCTTCCGAGGCCAGGACCTGGGCGAGATCCGCCGGGCTCTCGGCCAGACCGACTACCGTCTCCTCGTCCCGGCCCTCGCCCTCTACTTCACCGGGGTCTGGGTCCGGGCGATCCGCTGGTCGATCCTGCTGCGGCCGATCACCAGGCTGACCGCGCGGCAGGTCTTCCCGGTCGTGGTCGTCGGCTACACCGCCAACAACATCCTGCCCCTGCGCACCGGCGAGGTCGTCCGGGCCTACCTGCTGGGCCGCCAGACCGGGGTCAAGAAGACCTCGACCCTGGCCACCATCGCCATCGAACGCCTCTTCGACGGCCTGACGATGCTCAGTTTCATGCTCGTCGCCGCGACCGTGGTCAGCTTCACCAGCCAACTCCGTCAACTGACGCTCGTCGCCTTCATCCTCTTCGTGGGGATGCTGCTCGCCCTGTTCGTCCTGACCCTCGGTGGGTCGTTCCGCGACCGGCTGATGCAGTTGGTCCTCGGGCCCCTGCCGACCCCGCTCGCCGACCGGGTCGAGCGGGTGGCGGAGTCATTCTTGAGCGGCCTGGGGGTCCTGCGCCGGGCGTCGGACCTCGGGCTCGTCGCGGGCACCTCGGTGCTGGCCTGGCTCTGCGAGGCCGGCATGTATTGGGTCATCGCCCGCGCCCTGGGGACCGACTTCGCGGCCGTCCTCGGCGTGGCCGAGACGCTGTTGACCACCGGCGTCGCCAACCTGGCGACCTTGATCCCATCGTCGCCTGGCTACGTCGGCCCGTTCGAGGCGGGCGTCCTGCTGGTCGTCAACGGCGCCCTCGGGGTCCAGCGGGAAGTTGCCCTGACCTACGCGATCCTGGTCCACGCCGCGCTGTTCTTCCCGATCACGATCCTCGGCCTCGTCATTGGGTCTCGCCTCCACATCTCCCTACGGGGCATCCGCGACCTCGACGAGGGAGCCGGGGTCGCCGGGGTGCCCAGCCCACGGGATGGCGCCGGGACGGTCCAACCGTCCACCGCGACGCCGACCTCGGCCCCGTGACAGTGCGAGGTGGGGAGCGCCTCGCCCGGCTTCTTCTCCGCCCGGCGTCATCCGGCCCAGCGGGTCGCGCCGCTTGACCTCCACGTCCCACCACCCGAGAGGACCGTCCGCCGATGAGTATCCTGCAGGCGATCGTGCTGGGGATCGTCCAGGGGCTGACCGAGTTCCTCCCGATCTCGTCGTCGGCCCACCTCTCGATCTTCCCGTGGCTGTTCGGCTGGGACGAACCGGGCCTCGCCTTCGACGCCGCGCTGCACCTCGGCACCCTGACGGCGGTCTTCACCTACTTCTGGCGCGACCTCGTCGGGATGATCCGGGCCCTGCCGTCCGCCCTTCCCCGGGCCATCCCCCTGCTTCGCGACCCGAGCCCCACGTTCCCCCACCCGGCCTCGACGGGTGACCAGCAGGCTCGCCTGGCCCTGTTGATCGGCGTGGGCACCATCCCCGGCCTGCTGGCGGGATTCTTCGGCGAGGGTGCCCTGGAGGCGTTCTTCCACGGCGGCGACGGGCGGCAATCCCGCGCCATCCTGGTCAGCGCCATCCTCCTCATCGCCGTCGGCCTCCTCCTCTGGGTCGCCGAGCGCGTCGCGGCCCACCACCGGAACCTGACGCACCTCACCTGGCGCGATGCCCTGACGATCGGGTTCGCCCAGGCCACGGCCCTGGTACCGGGGGTCTCCCGCTCCGGCGCGACCCTGATCGCCGGTCTCTTCATCGGTTTGAGCCGACAGGAAGCCCTGCGCTTCTCCTTCTTGCTGGGGACCCCGCTGATCCTCGGCGCGGGCCTCAAGGCCGTCCTCGACGCCGTGCGGGACGGGATGTCAGGGACGGAGGTCTCGACATTCGTCGCGGGCGGCATCACCTCGGCCCTGGTTGGCTTCCTCGCCATCGCCGGGCTGCTCCGCTTCGTCCGCACCTCGACGTTCTCGATCTTCGTCATCTACCGGATTGGCCTCGGCGTCAGCCTGCTGATCCTGCTGGCGATCGGTTTCCGGTAGCGACCCCGGCGGCCAGACTCCCAGCCGGTCCCGGGCCACGCCTCATCGGTTACCTGACCGCCGCTCCGGCGTCGATGCCGGCCCGCCAGCCCACCCGGGTCGGGACCTCGGTCGCGACCTGGCGCAGGAAGGTCGACGCGCGGTCCAGGCCCTCCCGGAAGATCGCCGGTTCCTGGCCGATGCCGATCCGCAGGTGGCCTTCGAGGCCGAAGGTGGAGCCCGGCGCCAGCATCACGCTCGCCTCCTCCGCCAGGCGGTTCGCCAGGGGCAGGGACGGCATGTCCGCGGCGTAGGCCAGCATGGTGAGGAGTCCCGCCGCCGGGGGCCGCCAGGCGACCAGGTCGTCGTTCGCGGCGAACCAGTCCATCGCCACCGCCTTGTTCTCGGCGATGATGGCCCGGTTGCGGGCCTGGATCGGCTCCCGGTGGCGCAGGGCGAGCAGGGCCAGGGCGTCGTTCAGCTTGCCCGGACTCAGGGAGACGTAGTCCCGCGCTCCCCAGCAGGCGGCGACGAGGCCGGCCGGGGCCGCGATCCAGCCGATCCGCAGGCCCGGGAGGCCGAAGGGCTTCGAGAAGGTGCCGACGCTGATCCCGAGCGGCCCCAAGTCCCGCATCGGCGGGACAGGCTCGGCCCCATCATCGTGCGAGAGCCAACGATAGGCCTCGTCGGAGAGCACGCGGGCCCCGACCGATTCGGCCAGGGCGTAGACCCGTCGCAGGTCATCGGCGTCCAGCATTGCGCCGGTCGGGTTGTGGGGTGAGTTGATCACGACCAGGCGCGTCCGGGGCGTCACCAGCCGTTCCAGGGCGTCCAGGTCGAGGCTGAACCCGTCCTCTGGCCGGACCTCCCAGCGACTGACCTCGCAGCCGATGGCGGCCGGCACGCTGAGCAGTTGCTGGTAGGCCGGGGCCACGGCGACGACGTGATCGCCTGGGTCGAGGAGGGTATTGAAGAGCAGGTAGTTGGCCTCGATCGCGCCGGTGGTCACCAGGATCTCGTCCGGGCCGGTCGCGGCGTAGGTCGCCGCCAGGTCGGTCCGCAGTTCCTCCGAGCCAGGCGCCTCGCTGTAGCCGAGCTTGGTGTCCAGCAGGGCAGCGAGCATCGTTTCCCGGTCATCCCCTGGCAGGAGGTCGAGCAGGTCCCGCGTCGTCAGCGGGGCAATGCCGCTCTCGGCGATGTCGTAGGCGACGTGGTTCTCGTAGCGTGTCATCCAGCGTTCGAGCGCGAAGGCCTCGATCTTCATCTGGTAGGCATCCTCTCAAGATCGTCGTCTCGTTGATCATGTGTCTCGCCGGGCAGGATACCGTCTCCGGGACCTGTCTCGCTCGCGTCGATGGACGTGCGGGACACGTCCGACCCCGCGGTCTGGAAGAACGTTGCCTTGGCCCCGTGGGGTACCCAAAGGTGATTCTCCCGACCGGCGAGAGGACCGATCGTGGCCACGACACGCACGTCCCATCCCTGCGGCGACTTCGACGTTCCCGAAGACCCATCGATCACGCCCGGTCCTCCCCACGGGGGCCGTGGGTTTTGTCAACCGTGGGTGAGCGTGCTGGCCGACATTGGGAACGTCACCGATCGTCACGGGCAACGGCCTCCGCGCGCTGGGCCTGCCCCGCCCGGCCGGGGCGCGGGCGTCCGTGTCCGGTAGATCGGGCGAGGACCCCGGAGTCGCGGCCCTGCCGACCGCCATCGCCGGGTGAGGGGGCGACCGGGACAGACCGGGCGCGACCGGCGGTCGATGGTCTGGCGGACGAGGCGCCGGCTTGGGCGTCGCCTCACCGTGGTGGGGGTGTACCGTCCCGGTAGCGGTCCGCCACCTGGGTCGCGAAGGCGATCACCCGGTCGGCCAGCGACCGGCTGTGGACGGTGACCAGGTTCTCGGCGTTGGCCTGTGCCGCGTGCGAGAAGTTGTGCGACCCGGTCAACACCATGTCGTCGATCACGATCGACTTATTGTGGAAAAAATTGTGGACCCGGCCCGGGCTGTAGGGCACGCTCTCCTTGCCCACCAGGCGGGCCTCCCGCACGATCCGCTCGACCGCCTCCACCTTCCAGGCCAACTCCGGCATCTCCCGCCACTGGTTCAGGACGCCGTCCATCTGCGTCTTGTCATAGGTGCCGGAGATGGTCACCACGCCCCGGTCGAGTTGAGTCAGCAGGGCCCGCAGCAGGCGACTCGACGTGAAAAGCATCGTCGCCAACACGATCCGCTCCTGGGCCGACGCCACCCGCTCGGCAACGAGGGCGTTGATCTCCCGGCCCCGGCCGGGCGTGAAATCGACATCCGCCAGGGCCGCCTGCCCGTCGAAGCGCAGGGAGGCGGGGTGCGTGGTGAAGTTGCCGGACATCACCACCCGGCTCGTTCCCCAGAGTTGCACGAAGTCCCGAGTGTAGAGGGAGGCGATATGGGGGTCGTCGAGGGTCAGGATGGTGTTCTCCATCCGGGCCATCGAGTCGTCGGACAGGTTCATCGAGCCGGTCCAGACCGTCTGCCGGTCCCGGACGATGTACTTGTGGTGCATCAGCGCGCCCCGGCCGCCGATCGCCCGGATCACCCGCGGCGGCAGCCCCAACTCCTCCACCCGGCGATGGTCGGAACGGGCGACCGGCTCCGATCCCCGACGATCCACGTCGTCCGGCCCCTGGGGCTTGTCCCCGGCGTCATAGACCAACCGAACGCGGACACCGGCCGCCACCCGGGCCGAGAGGACGCGTCGGAGGAAGAGGGCGGGTTGGGCCGAGATGTGGACATCGTAGAACGCGAGGTCCAACGACTCCTTCGCCTGCCCCATGAAGTCGGCCAGCCAACCGGCCACCTCCATCGGCCGCTGCCGATCCTGGCCGATGAATCGGTAGGCGATCGTGTCATCGTCGGCGACCCGGACCAAGCCCCTACTCACGCGTCGTTCTCCCCGTCGTCCCGGGGATGGATCTCGACGTACGGACCGACCCATCGCGGCCAAACGGTGCCGAAAAGCTCGTCCCGGGCCGGGGACGCCAACCGTGGCGCCCGGCCGCTATACTGGGGTCGGGTCCCACTGCCATTCGCCCGACGAGCGGACGGTAAGCCGTCCGCAGGGGAGACGATGAACCGATGCGAAGCATGACGAACGAGTTCAAGGAGTTCTTGCTCCGGGGCAACGTGATCGACCTCGCCGTGGCGGTGGTGATCGGGGCCGCGTTCGGCACCGTCGTCACCGCCTTCGTCGAGGACTTCATCACGCCGCTGATCGCGGCGATCGGCGGGCAGTCCGACTTCGGCGCGCTCGACTTCACGATCAACGATAGCACGTTCAGGTACGGCCACTTCCTCAATGCCCTGATCTCGTTCGTGATCATCGCGGCGGTGATCTTCTTCTTCGTCGTCAAGCCGGTGAACCTCCTGATCGAACGGTCCCGCCGCGAGCCGACCCCCGACCCGACGACCCGCACGTGCCCGGAATGCCTGAGTGAGATCCCGATCGCGGCCCGTCGTTGCGCCTTCTGCACCGCCGAGGTCGGCGCGACGGCCTGACCTGGCGACGGCGGTACGTCCCACCCGATCCCACTACCTCCCCTTCACCCGGGGCGAGGGGTCCCACGTCGTGGTGCCGGGGATGCCAGGGGCGTCCCGGCGGGACACCGCGTAGGCGTCGACCATCAACCGCACCGCCTCGGCCGGGTCGTCGGTGACGGTGAACAG
Source organism: Thermomicrobiales bacterium (assembly GCA_037721765.1). Taxonomy (GTDB): domain Bacteria; phylum Chloroflexota; class Chloroflexia; order Thermomicrobiales; family UBA6265; genus JACCVE01. The sequence goes on along the minus strand of JBBJOE010000077.1, from coordinate 2,197 downwards.
GGAGCGGTCACCCGGGCTGACCTTGCCGCCCGCCACCAACGTCCCCTCGACCCAGTCGACCGGCCCGGCCCAGAAGGCCGAGCCGAACAGCACGACCGGGAACGCGCCCAGCTTGCCGGTCTGGATCAGGGTCAGGGCCTCAAACAATTCGCCGAGGGTGCCGGATCCGCCCGGGAAGGTGATGCACCCGGCCGAATACGTGACGAACATCGTCTTGCGGACCATGAAATACCGGAAGTTCAGCGGCAACGTCACGCACGGGTTCAACCCCTGCTTATAGGGCAACTCGATGTTCACCCCGACTGACGGGCCGCCCCCCACATTGGCGCCCAGATCGGCGGCCCCCATGATGCCGGGGCCCCCCGGTGATCGTGCCGAACCCCGCCTCAGCCAGGAGACGCCCAACTTCCCGGGCTGCGGCGTAGGCGGGATCGCCCTCCGCGGTCCGGGCCGCACCGAACACGGTGACCGCCGGCCCGACATCGGCCAACGCGCCGAACCCCTCCACGAACTCGGCCCCGATCCGCATCACCCGCCACGGGTCGCCGCGGGTACATGCCGCCGCCCGGGCCCGGTCGGCTTCCGTCCCGGTGAGTAGCTCCCGGTCGCGCGTGGGGTGTCCCCAATCGCGCCGTCCGGTCCAAGCCGGGTTCGGCAGCATCCCGGACCAGTTCCCGGGCGGACGCCCCACACCGGCCGTGTCCGCCGGCCACACCGCTCCACCCTCCCCGTCTGATGCTATCGAGGTGAATCCCTTTTCCCATCGGACCGATGGCCGCCGATCGGCATTGTCCGGTCCGGACCTCGAGAGTCGCATGCCCCCGCCCAGCCGGAGATCCACGAATCCCGGGGCGGGCCCGCGGAGGCCCGCGCCACGATCGAGAACGTACAATCTCCGCGATGCCCACCCCTGGCCGGTCGCCCCTGGCCCGGCACCACGCCATCGCGGTGGGGACGACCACTCATGAAGACGAGGACGGGGGCACCGGTCGAGTGAGGCACAGTATCGTGAGCATCGGGGATCGGGGGGCTCGCGCCCACCTCCGCTCTGGCCGCGCGGGCGCGATGTCCCTGGTGGTCCTCCTGGTCCTCGCCGGCTGTGGCGACGGCGGGGAGGATGATCCGACCCCGATCCTGTCCGCCCCGACGACCACACCGGTCGTCCCGAGCTCCGCCTCCCCCCAACCCGCGACGCCGGCCCCCGTGACGACCGCCGCGGCCCCGTCCCCCACGGGGCCGACCGCGCCGTCCGTGCCCGCCGTGCCGACCCCGGGGGCGACCCTGCCGGCGAATCAGGGATTCACGTCGGGTGCGGCCGAGATCGGCCCGATCGTCTGGGCGACCGCGATCGACCCGGTGACCTTCGCCCCGACCGTACCCGTCGTCGAGGTCGATAGCCTGGCCCCGGCGATCTACGCCGTCGTGCCCGTCCGCCGGATCGAACCCGGTACCACCGTCTCCGCCACCTGGGCCTATAACGACACGCCGATCCCCACCACATCACCGGCCGTCACCGTCATCGAACGGCGGGAAGGTGTGTGGTTGGCCTTCGACCTCTCCCGCGGCACGGCCGAGCCCTGGCCGGACGGCACGCTCGCGGTCACGATCGCGATCGATGGCCAACCGGTGAGCGGCGCCGAAATCCTCATCATCCGCGCCGCCGGGTGAGTGCCCGGGCGCCGAGATCGACGACTCTCGCATCCCCTTCGGCCACCGGCGGGCCGCGCTCCCGTCTTCCCATCCCCGGCGGCGGTGGTTCAAGAACGTCCGTGACGGCCCAGACCGCGGTCGTTCTCCCGAGCGTCATCGCGGGACACCGTCCCGTCACGGTCGAAGGGCGACGCACGATGGTGTGTCGCACGGGAGCATCGCGTTCGAGGCACGCGAGCGGACGAGATGTCCTCCTGACCCGGCGGGATTACCCTCGGCTCCCGAGGTCACTCACCGGCATCCCGTCGATCATCGTGGCCATCTCTAACGGGCGATCACGGTGAGCCCGGAGGGTCCCTCCTGGTTACCGCCGCGCCGGTCGTGAGTCGCGGACGGGGGGCACCGGGGGCATTGGCCGCCGACATCGGGCGAGCGGACCGTCGTCTGTCGAGGTCCGCCGGCCCTCGCGGGATCGACCCGTGAACGGAACCCGTGACACTGCGATGGTCCTTTTCCTCCGCCCCGTTTTTCCTTGCGCGGCGAAGCG
>JBBJOE010000402.1:0-2683 GCA_037721765.1 Thermomicrobiales bacterium | reverse complement strand
GTCGATGGCCTGGTGCCGTGGCGGCAGCGGAAGGCCCTCGCCCACCGGATCGGCGTCGTCTTCGGCCAGCGGACCCAGCTCTGGTGGGACCTGCCGCTGCTGGACTCGCTCGACCTGCTCCGCCACGTCTACCGGGTGCCAGCGGACCGCTACCGGGCCAACCTGGACCGGTTCCGCGAGCTGCTGGATCTCGACCCGTTCCTCGACACCCCGGTCCGCCAGCTCTCGCTCGGGCAGCGGATGCGCGGCGACCTGGCCGCGGCCCTGCTCCACGACCCACCGATCCTCTACCTGGACGAACCGACGATCGGCCTCGACGTGGTCGCCAAGGCGCGAGTCCTCGACTTCCTGGCGACGATCAACCGGGACCGGGGCGTCACGGTGCTGCTGACGACCCACGACATGGACGATATCGAGAAGCTCTGTCGCCGCCTCCTCATCCTCGACCACGGCCGCCTGGTCTACGACGGCGAGATGACCACGATCCGGGACCGCTTCGGCACCCACCGCACACTGGTCGTCGATCTGGACCTCGATGCCACCCCGGCCGGTGACGACGGCGGCGATGGCTCCCTGGCCGACCTGGGCCTGCCGGGAACGGAGACGGTCCGGATCGACGGCCCGCGCCATTGGGTCCGGTTCGACCGGTCGCTGGTCTCGGCCGCCGACGTGATCGCGGCCGTGGTGGCGCGGGCCCGAGTCCAGGACCTCCGGGTCGAGGAGCCAGCGATCGAGGTGATCATCCGCCACATCTACGAGCGCGGGGTCGATCCCATGGATCCGGCAGGTGCGGCGGGCCAGCCCTGATGGGGCCACGTCCGGTCGGGCCCCCGGCCCAACCCGATCCCGAAGACCCCCGTGCGGGCCGCGATTTCCATTGTCAATCGATAGGTCGGTATGGGTAAAATGGGGGACCCGCCGATGGGAACAGTGTCCGGTCCTCGCCGTCGGGGACGATCTCATCACGTTGCTCTCCAGCCTGATCCCACCCGGTGAAACGGATCGCGTCTGGTCCGACCGTTCACCTCTCCCGGCACTCCGACCCGACCCGCGACGCAGCGAGGCGATATGGCAGACCGCGACGACCGCTCCCCCACCCTATCCGCTTCACGACACCGCTGCGCCGACTGCGCGGCCCCGTTCGCCGTCGCCGTGGCCGAGGCGACCTACTATCGCGACCGCGCGCTGCCCGGCCCGGCCCGCTGCCGCTCCTGCCGGTCCACCAGGCGCGCCGAACGCAACGCCGGCATCCGGGCCTCGCTGAGCGCCGCCCACGACTCGGCCCAGCCGCGCGCCCAGGACCGGGGCCGGGGCCGGGCGGTCCCGGCCGGCCGCAATGGGCCGCGCCCCGCGTTCTCGACCACCTGCGCGGCCTGCGGGGCCGCGACGACGTTGCCCTTCGAGCCCAGGCCGGGTCGACCGTCGTATTGCCGGGCCTGCTTCACCCAGCACCGCCAATCCGCTCCGCCTCACCGGCCGCGCCCCTGACGCCGACGCTCTCCCCGTCGCCCGGTCACCTGGGTCCATCTCTCGGCACGAGCAGGAGCGTTCGCGATGCGATTCCCACGACGGTGGTCGACGCTCTGGCGAGGCGGGGGTGCCTCGGTCAGAGGGGCGATCGACCGCTATCGCGCCTTCGGCCAGGACCGGGACGCGACCCTCCTGCTCGGGGCCGGGGTCCTCTCCGCCACCGGTGACTGGCTCAACACCGTTGCCCTGATCGCCCTGGCGTTCGACTTCGGGGATGGCCTGTTCGGCGTCGGCGGATTGCTCTCCCTGCGGATGCTGACCCGGCTCCTGCTCCAGGGGCCGGCCGGGTCGATCGTGGACCGTTTCCCCGGGCGGCGCCCGCTGCTGGCCGCCGAGGTCGTGATGGCCGGGATCGCGGCCGCCTTCGCGCTGCTCCTGCTCTACCCCAGCCTGTGGCTGGCCTTTGGCCTCGTCGTCGCCCTGGAGGCCGTGAACACCCTGGCCCGGGCCGGGTTCATCGTCCGCCTGCTCGCGGTCGCCGACCCAGTCCACCGACCGGCCGCCAACGGCCTCTATGCCATGGGGATGACGATGTCCCAGACGGCGGGGGCCCTGTTCGGCGGCATCATCTTCGCCTGGCTCGGCCCCTTCCCCCTCTTCGTCGCCAACGCGCTGACCTTCGCGATCGTGGCCGGGGTCCTACTGCGCATCCGCGAAGGTCGCCGGACGGCACCAGAGGGGGTTCCGGCCGCCACGAACCCGGCGCCGGCGGGAACGGCTCCGGTCAGTTACCTGGCGCTTCTGCGGCGGCCCGACGTGGCGGGCTACGTGGCGATGACGATCCCGGTGGCGGCCACGATCCAGAGCACGATCGTCTTCTTCATCGTGCGGGCCAACGCGTTCGGGCTGGGCGACGGTGGGATAGGAATCTTCTTCGCCGTGACCGCCCTCGGGTTCTTCCTCGGCGGAGCCATCGCCGGGGCGGGCATCTATACCGGCCACCGGGCCCTGTACCTCGTCGCGGTGGCCGAGGTGGTCGGCGTGTTGGCGCTGGTCATCTACGGCGCGGTGAACACGTTGGCGCTGGCGCTGGGGATGTTGCTGCTGGCGGGCATCGCCTCCGAGATCTCGGAGGTGCCCGCCCTGAGTTACTTCCAGCACGTCCTGCCGGAGGAGATCTTCGGCCGGTTCTACGCGCTGTTCAGCCTGGCCA
>JBBJOE010000401.1:0-2697 GCA_037721765.1 Thermomicrobiales bacterium | reverse complement strand
GCCGTGCAGGGACGGCAACACCGGGACCGCGACGGGGGCGCCCCAGACGCACCCGGCCGCCCCGTTCGCTCACGTCCCGATGGAACCTAGTTTCCCGACGGGGAGCTATTCATCCAGCCACTCGTCGCGTCGGCGGCGGGGCGGTCGATGTGGACGTGCTCGTCGACCCGGGAGACCCAGCTCAGCGGAATCCAGTGGTGCTGGCCGTCGGCGCTGTCGTTCTTGGTCAGCTTGATCGCGTCGCCGTCGAGGTGATCGACCACGCCCACCTGCTGGTCGTCGCTGGCGAGGATCGGCATGTGCTCGGTGATCTGGCTCGTGTCCATGAATTCTCACTCCTCGTTGAGGCGGCGGCGCTCATCCGCCCGGTGCGTGGGCATTGCCACGCTCACGGTCATCGGAAAGCAGGAGTCGTACCAACGGCGACGATCGGTTCGGGAGGTGGTGGCGACCACCACACCCGAGAACGCGACGGCTCCCTGGCGCTCTCCGTGGCGGCGGAAACGAACCGGCGCCCGGAACCGGCGCCGGAGCCAGTGGCAGGTCGCCTCCCAGACCCCGATCCCATGTGCCTGGCGGTCATGCCCGAGGATTTATCCGGCGCCCTCGCTGCCCTGGTCGCGCCATGAGTACCGCGGAGTCCAGCCCAGCATGCGGGCGATCTTGGCGGAGCTGAAGGCGGAAGCGAAGTCATCGTGACCGGCGTCAATGCGGTCGTAGCCGGGGTAGTGGGCGGCCATCAATTCGGAGAGGGGGCGGTCGGTGCTGGTGTCGGCGGCGGCGATCAGGAAGACTTCGTTCCCGGTGGATGCCCCGGTGATGGCCGCAAGGTAGGCGCCGCCGACATCGCGGGCGTCGATGTAGCTCCAGAAATTAAAAGCGCCCGTCGCGGGGTCGTCGCGGCGGGCCTTGAGGACGTGGTACTCGTCCGGGGCGATGACGTTGTTGATCCGGAGGCCGACGAAGGCCGTCTCGGGGTAGCGGACGGCGAGGGACTCGGCGATCACCTCGCCCAAGTATTTGCTGAGGGCGTAGGCGTTGGGGGAGGGGTGGCGCTCGGACTCGTCGAAGGGGATCCGGGTGGGGGCGACGCCCTCGTGGATGAGCCCGGTGGCCATCTCGCTGGAGGCATAGGCGATCCGGGACACCCCGATGTCCCCGGCGGCCTGGAGGACGTTGTAGGTCGAGATGACGTTGTTGGAGAACACGTCGATCTGGGCCTGGCCGCCCGGGGACGGATTGGCCGCCAGGTGGCAGATGGCCTCGGGCCGGACCTGGAAGAAGGCGTCGTAGACCTCGCCGGCGTTCGTGAGATCGACGCGGCAGAACTCGCCGGGCACGTCGAGTTCGGGAGCCGGGCGGGCGAGATCGACATTGACGACCTCATGTCCCGCGGCGGCGACGACGCGGACGACCTCGCGGCCCGCCTTGCCGCTGCCGCCGGTGACGATGACGCGCATGTGGGTGCTCCTGTTCAGACGTGACTGGAGAGGTGAGCGGGGCGGATGTCCCCGGATGCCCGGAGGATACCGCAGGATCATGACCCGGGGCCGCGAGGACCGTCTTCCCCGCCGCCGGTCAGGGTGATTTGGACCCGGATGATGCGCGGCGTCCCGAGGGCGTGGGGGCGCCGTATCGTCATGGCCGCCCAGGTGAGGTGATGCCCCGGGATGGCCTGATCCTCATCATCGTCCTCGGCATCGACGATCCGGCCCGAATAGACAGCCGCGCGGGCATAGTCGTGCCATCGTGGCGACATATCCCACCGATAAGTGACGAACCGAGTGACAAGTAGAAGGTGGACCGTCCGGCCATCTCGACAAACCGTCCGGGGGCCGATATGGTTGGCCCAGGCGAACGGGCGTTCGATACCTGGTGGGGTGGTCATGGCGGCGAGGCGACGGGATCGGCGCGGGGGCCGGACCCGCTCCCTGAAACGATGGGTCCTCGTGCGACTGTCCCTCCTCACCGTGGCCGTCGTCGGGGTCGCCCTAGCCTGGGACGCCGCGCCCTGGGGGGTCCTCGGCGCGATCGGTGGCCCGCTCGTCTTCCTCCTCGTCCGAATTTGGTGGCGGCTGCGACGACGGCGGGCGCGGCTGGGCGAGATGCGGTCACTACGAGGGCTGCTGGCGATGTCCCCGGCCGGGTTCGAGTTCGCGGTCGCCGACCTTTTTCGGGCCCGGGGGTACGACGACATGCGGCGGGTCGGGGGTTCGGGTGACCTCGGGGTCGACTTGGTCGGGCGCGATCCGGACGGGCTGTCGGTGATCGTCCAGTGCAAGCGGTATGGCCGGGACAAGCGGGTCGGTTCACCGGCGATCCAGGGGTTCATCGGCATGGCCGTCCACCACCGGGCCGAACGGGGTCTCGTCGTCACCACCTCGTCGTACACCGAGCCGGCCATCCGCCTAGCCGCCCTGGCCCCGCTGCCGATCACCCTCATCGACGGCACCGCGCTGGTCCGGATGGCGAGCCGCGCCCACGACGATGCCCGGGACTGGTGACGGCCGACGGTAGACGGCCGACGGTAGACGGTAGACGGTAGACGGTAGACGGTAGACGGCGGTCGGTAGACGGCGGTCGGTACGGGCAGGGGACGGGGACCGATGTGCCGGTGATGGGTCGGAGGGTTCGGGCCGGGGAGGAGCCGCGACCCGGGGCGCGGTGATGGTGGGGCGCGGCCATGGCGGGTCGGGG
>JBBJOE010000076.1:0-10407 GCA_037721765.1 Thermomicrobiales bacterium | reverse complement strand
AGACGGTAGACGGTAGACGGTAGACGGTAGACGGTAGACGGTAGACGGTAGACGGGGAGAGTGTAACGGGCCCTATTCTTCCGACTTCCGACTCCCGACTCCCGACTCCCGACTCCCGACTCCGTCCCTGGCCTCAGAGGGCGGGGGTGCCGGGGCGGGGCTCGATGGCGGGTTCGGCGCCGGCGGTCGCCGCCCGGTCGCCGCCGGGGCGGACGGCGGCGGTCGGCCGCGTGTCGCGGCGGATGCGGGAGACGGCGGCGAAGGCGGCGACGGAGAGGATGACCAGGCCCTGGAGGATCAGGACCAACTCGCGGCTGGTGCCGGCCTGGGCCTGCATCCGGGTCGAGCCGGCGTTGAGGGCGCCGAAGAGCAACCCGGCCAGCACGATCCCGAGGGGGTGATTCCTCCCCACCAGCCCGACGGCGATGGCGGTGAAGCCGTAACCCGCCGGCTGGCTGTAGTGGCGCCCGGCCAGGCCGAGGGTGTTGACGGCCCCGCCCAGGCCGCCGAGCAGCCCGCTGACCAGCATCGCCAAGGCGATCGTCCGGCCCCAGGAGATGCCGGCGTAGGCGGACGCCCCCCGGCTGAGGCCGACGGTGCGGATGCGGTAGCCGAAGGTGGTCCGGAACAGCAGGTACCACAGGATCATCGCCGCCGCGATCGCCATCAGGATGCCGGCGTGGAGGCGGGTCCGGTCCAACAGCAGGGGAAGCTCGGCGGTCACTTCGACCGGGTCCGTGGTCGAGAAGTCGGGGTTGACGGCCAAGGTGGCGTCCTGCCGCAAGACGAAGGAGCTGATCTGGAAGGCGATGTAGTTGAGCATGATCGTGGTGATCACCTCGCTGGCCCCGGTCCTCGCCTTCAGCACTCCCGGGAGCCACCCCCAGATCGCCCCGGCCACTGTCCCCGCCAGCAGCGCCAGGGGCAGGTGGGCGACCAGGGGCAGGCCGAGGTCGATCGCCCCGACCAGGCCGGCTGCCAGGCTGCCGAGGAAGAACTGGCCCTCGATGCCGATGTTGAAAAGCCCGGCCCGGGCGGCGATGGCGAAGGCCAGGCCGCCGAAGATCAGCGGCGTGGCCAGGACGAGGGTCTCGGCCACCGACCGCCGGTCCCCCACGGCACCGTCGAAGAGGGCCCTGTAGGCGGACCGCGGGTCGTCGCCGGCCAGGACGATGATCACCGCCCCGAGCACCAGGGCCACGGCCACGGCACCGGTGGAACCGACCAGGCCCCGCAGGGCACCGGTGACCCGCGCGCGCGCCGGCGGGGCCTGGTCCCGCGGGGCGTCGCTAGCTCGCGAGCGCATCGGCGTCGCCACCCCCCGCGATCGTCGCGCCCCCTTCCCGCCCGGTCCCCCGCCCCGCTTGACCGCCCATCCGCAGCCCCAGCTCGGTCCGGCTCACCTGGCCACTCGCGAACTCCCCGACGATCCGGCCGCCGTAGATGACCAGGATCCGGTCGCTCAGGTCCAGGATCTCGTCCAGGTCGAACGAGACGACCAGGATCCCCCGCCCCTCGTCCCGGGCCTCGACCAGGCGGCGGTGGACGAATTCGATCGCCCCGACGTCGAGGCCCCGCGTCGGCTGGACGGCCAGCAGCACGTCCGGCTCGCGGTGGAACTCGCGGGCGATGATTAGTTTTTGCTGGTTCCCCCCGGAGAGGTTCCGGGCCTTCGATTCGGGCGACGGGGCGCGGACGTCGAAGCGGGTCATCAGGTCCCGGGTGACCGACCGGGCCACGTCCCCAAGGATGCGGCCGCCCCTGCTGAAGGGCCGCTCCGAGACGTTGCCGAGCAGGACGTTCTCGGTCAGCGTGAAGTCCAGCACCAGACCGCGCCCGTGGCGGTCCTCGGGGATGTAGGAGAATCCGGCCCGGCGCCGGCCGCGGGGGTCCTCCCCGGTCACGTCGTGCCCCTTGAGCAGGACCCGGCCCGACGTCGGCCGCCGCAGACCGGCCAGGGTCTCGACCAGCTCCGTCTGCCCGTTGCCCTCGACACCGCAGATGCCGACGATCTCGCCCCGCCGGACCGTCAGGTCCACCCCGTCGAGGGCGGGCACCTCACCCTTGGCGGCCACGGTCAGCCCCTCGGCCACGAGGACCGCCTCGCCCGGGGTGGCCGGGGGACGATCGACCCGCAGCAGCACCTCCCGGCCGACCATCAGCTCGGCGAGTTCCGGGCCGGTCGTCTCCGCCGTGACCCGGGTCCCGACCGTCCGGCCGCGCCGGATGACGGTCACCCGGTCGCTGATCGCGGCCACCTCCCGCAGCTTGTGGGTGATGAAGATGACGGTTCCCCCGCCGTCCTTCAGGCGCCGCAGGATCGCGTACAGCTCATCGACCTCGCTGGGGGTCAGTAGGGCGGTCGGTTCGTCCAGGATCAGGATGCGACTGCCCTGGTAGAGGGCCCGCAGGATCTCGACCCGCTGCCGCATCCCGACCGGCAGGTCCCCGACCGTGTCGTGGGGATTGACCCGCAGGCCGTACCGTCCCGCGATCTCCCCGACCCTGGCCTCGGCCGCCCGCCGGTCGAGGGCCAAGGCCGCCCCCCCCTCGTTGCCGAGGATCACGTTCTCGGCCACGGTGAAGCGGGGGATCAGCATGAAGTGCTGGTGAACCATCCCCAGCCCGGCGTCGACGGCGTCGCGCGGCCCGTGGAACCGGACGGGGCGCCCATCGAGGGAGATCTCGCCGGCGTCGGGGTGGTAGAGCCCGAACAAGATGTTCATCAGGGTCGATTTGCCGGCCCCGTTCTCCCCCAGCAGGGCATGGACCTCGCCTGGCGCGACGATCAGATCGACCCCGTCGTTGGCGACCACCCGGGGGAACAGCTTGACGATGCCGCGCATCGCCACCGCCGGGGCGACGCCCGGCGCGGTGCCGTGGTCCGCCCCGGGCATGGCGATCCGGTCGTGTCCAGGGTTCGACACCATGTCGGCCTATCCTCAGGATGGTGGCAATGGTCGCCCGGCCGGCCGGTGGCCACGGGCGCGGGTGTCATGACGCGGTGAAGTGTACGACCAACCCGGCGGGATGCCAAAAAGCGCGCGGACAGGCGCGACGGCCGAGGGTCACCACGGTTGAGTCCCGTGGCGGCGGGCACGGACATCGACGGGTCGGATACGACCGCGACGTGCTGCCCGCGGTTCCCTATCACCTCTACGGAATGTCGAGTACGAACCGTCCGTGGCCAGGCAGGGCGCGGCAGGTAGCGCCCGGCGGGGTCTTCTCCTCGACGCGCCATCGAACGGGAACGGGTCTCACACGGGTCCGAGCCGACCGATCGTCACGGACAATCCTCCGACCGAGGGACTCGCCAACGACACGCCAGGGGATTGCGGATGACGATACTCCATGGTTCAATAGAGACGGAATCCCCCTGAACTGAAGACGTGAAGGAGACGGTCATGGACCCATCCCCGGTGTCCCGGCGTTCCGCTCGCATCCGCGCGGTGACGCCCTATCGGCTCCTCGACCAGTACTACTCCCATTCCGAGTACACCCGGCGACGCGACGATCCCACGATCATCGACTTCGCCTTCGGGAACCCACACGAGATGCCGGGGTCGGCTTATGTCGCCGCCTTGCGTGAGGTCCTGACGCCCCGCGACAAAGACTGGTTCGCCTACAAGCAATACCTGCCCAGGGCCCAAGAGGCCGCCGCCGCGGGGCTGCGCCGGTTGCTCGATGTCCCCTTCGAGCCCGAGGACGTGCTGCTCACCACGGGGGGATTCTCCGCGATCTCGGTGGCGATGAAGTCCGTTGCCGACCCCGGTGACGAGGTGATCTACAGCTTGCCGCCCTGGTTCATGTACGAGGGACTCGCCATCGAGGCCGGTCTGGTCCCGGTCAAGGTGCGAATCGACCCCGAGACGTTCGACCTCGATGTGGACGCCATCGCCGCCGCCATCACCCCACGCACCCGGATCGTGATCGTGAACACCCCGAACAACCCCACCGGGAGGATTTATCCTCCCGCCACACTGAAGCGCTTGGCGTCGGTGCTGGACGAGGCCTCGGGTCGAAACGGCCGCCGCATCTATCTCATCTCAGACGAGCCCTACAACCGGATCGTGTTCGATGGGGCACGATTCCACAGCCCGGTCGAGTTCTACCCGTACACCTTGCTGGCCTACTCGTACGGAAAGACCCACCTGGCACCCGGTCAACGGATTGGCTACATCGCCTTGCCCCCGTCCATGCCGGGGCGGGAGACGATGCGGCAGGCGATCAAGGACATGACGTTCACCGTCGGTTGGGCCTTCCCCAACGCGGTGATGCAGTACGCCCTGCCTCGCCTGGAGCAGTTCTCGATCGACATCGGGCACCTGCAGCGGAAGCGCGATCTCCTGGTGGCCGCATTGCGCGACATGGGCTATCGCGTCCAGCCACCCGAGGGCACGTTCTACCTCTGGGTGCCCTCCCCGATCCCGGATGATCTCGCATTCACCGCCCAATTGGCCAAGCAGGACATCTTCGTACTCCCCGGCGACATGTTCGAGGTCCCGGGCTTCTTCCGCATCTCGCTAACGGCCAATGACGACATGATCGAACGGAGCCTGGCGGGATTCGCGGCGGCCATCGAGCGGAGTGCCGTCGCTTCGCCAGCCGGATGACCCATCGGCTCCGCGACGTGATCGTGACGCAGGACATGTCCGGGGTGGGTGTGTCCCCGGCTCGGTCCGTCCGCGTCGTGGAGAGGCGTCGACCGCCGCGCCCTCCTCACGGACGTGCCATCACGGCCACGCGCGTCGGTGGCAACGGGCGGCGAGCGACGCCCCACGGGGTCGGTGACCTCGACCGCTCGAACGGCACCGGCGCCCGCCCACGCACCGGGGCCGGGCGGCATCACTGCCGCCCGGCCCCGGATCGGTATTTGGTCTATCGATCGTGCCGGCGAGTCTGGCCCGTCAGGATAGCGAGCCGCCGGCCCTGAGGAGAGCTACGGTGCCGTGGTCGGGGACGCGTCCGGGGACGCCTCGGGCGAGGCGCCCGGGGATGCCTCGGGAGAGGCCTGCGGCGAGGCCGACGGGGTGCCGCCCGGCAGGGCGACCGGCTGGAAGGCGGCCAGTTCTTCCTCGGTGGCCGGGACCACCAATCCGCCGGAGACGATCAGGTCCCGGTAGGCGTTCGCCGTTTCCAGGTCGGCCGGGTCGGCGTTGCCGACCGGGTCGGTCAGGCCGACGCCCCCCTCGGCCAGGCCCAGGGTGAGGACACCGCCCTGGAACGAGCCGTTCGCCGCTTGCTCAGTCACCTCGTAGACCGCGACATCGACACCCTTGGTGACCACGCAGAGCTGTTGCTCGGCCCCGAGCTGCTGCTGGTCGGCGTCGGCGGCGATGACCCAGAAGCCGGGCCCCTTCTCCCTGGCCGCGTCGAAGGAGCCGATGCCGGTCGCACCGGCGACGGGGAAGACCACGTCGGCCCCGGCGTTGTACTGGGCCAGGGTGAACTCGCGGCCCAGGGCGGGGTCACCGAAGCTATCGGCATAGGCGACCTCGACCGTCGCCCCCGGGTTCACCGAGCGAACGCCCGCCTCGAACCCGACGACGTACCGGACCACCGGCGGGATCTTCTCGCCGCCGACGACCCCGACCCGGTTGGTCAGCGTCGTCAGGCCGGCCACGACGCCGCCGAGGAAGGCTGCCTCGTGTTCCTTGAACGTCACCGACGCGACGTTATCCCCTTCGGAAACCGCGTCGATGATCAGGAACTGCTTGTCGGGGTACTGGGCCGCGACCTCGGTCACCGCGTCGATGAGGAGGAAGCCGACGGCGACGACCAGGTCGCCCTGCTCGGCAGCCTGGGTCAGGTTCGGGATGAACGACGCCTGGTCGGTCGACTCGATGACCTGCTGGGTAATGCCCAATTCGGCCTCGGCCCGCAGCATGCCGGCGAAGGCCAGGTCGTTGAAGTTCTGGTCACCGAGACCGGCGGTGTCGGTGACCATCACCACGCTGATGCTGTCCTGGGCGGATGCCTGGCGAATCCCGGCCCCGAACAGGGCCAGGGCCGGCGCGAGGGCCGCGACCTTGACCACGTTCCGGCGGTTGACGACGGTATCGAACGGCTGGGACGATCTCATGAACTGGGACATCAGGGGCTCTCTCCTGTATGGATAGGTGACGGTCGTCCCGCCACCAACGGGGGCTCACAACACGCCGGTGACTCCACCGGGACGCACGGTGCCCCACGGTCGAGCGGCGGCGACGCGATGATGCGCGGACGACCGATGGTACCAGGCCAGGGCTAGGTCAGGCGAACTCGGCCTAGCCCCGGACCGGCGTACGGCCGCGGCGATCGCTCAAGCGTTACCCGGCCGGGGTCCCCTCGACGTCGCCGCCAGTGCCGTCTCCGGTGTCGTCGCCGGAAACCGGGGTGCCGTCGGAGGCCAGGATGGCGACCGGGTCCGGCACTGGGACGCTGACGACGGTGAACGGCAGCTCCGGGTCCGTGCCCTCGTTGCGGGCCCCGAACTGGGAGTTGACCACCAGGGCCCGGCCGTCGCCGGTCAGTTCCAGGGTGGTCGGGTAGTTGAAGGCCTCGTAGGTGACCGCGTCGATCGGGGTGCCGCTGGCGAAGTCGTCCGCCATCGCGATCGGCACGATCAACTCCTGCTGGTTCTGGAGCACGTAGAGGGCCTGACCCTCGATCGCCATGCCGTCTCCGTTCGGCACGGTGGCGCCGCCCAGGTCGATCTCCGTCACGTCGCCGCTGGACACCTCGATCCGGAACAGCAGGCCGGTCGCGGACTGGACGACGATCAGGTACTCACCATCGTCGGTGACCTCGATGCCGTTGGCGTTGAACCCGTCGGCCTGGAACTCGAAGTCGGTGCCCGTGAAGTCGAGGTACTGGCTGATCTCGCCGGTCACCTCGGTGGCGTCGTCATCGTCGTCGTCCCCTGTCAGCGTCACCTGCCACACGATCGGGTTGAACGAGTCGGACACATAGGCCTCGCCATCGACGATCGCGATGTCGTTCAGGAACGTGTCCGGTGTCAGTTCGTTCTCGACCGAGGCGAGAAAGTCGCCCGTCTCGGTGTCGTAGACCCAGACGCTCCCGGTGTCGCCACCGGCGACGAACAGGCGCCCGTCGTCGTCGAGTTCCATCCCGATCGCGGTGGTGCGCTCGTCGGCACCGCCCTCGGAGAAGACCTCGACGTCGCCCGACTCGATGTCGCCGCGGAAGATCGTGCCGTCGGTCGTGCTGCCGACGTAGAAGACGTTCTCGTCCTCATCGTAGGCGACGCCCTCCGGGTAGACCTCGTCTCCCGGCAGTTCGAAGGTGATCACGTCCTCGGCGGCGACCGGCGTGGCGCCCGGGGTCGATTGGGCCCGGGCGGCCGCGGTGCCGACCATGACGCCGAGCAGCGCGCCGATCAGGCCGAAGACGAAGATCGCATAGGGTCGCGTCGTGGTCATGGGGTTTCCTCCCGGGAAAGAACGTCCCGGACACTCACCGTGTCCGGTCGCGGCCCGGCCGGACCGGTCGAACACGACGAACACGCCGCGTCCCGGCCTGCCCCGGTGGGCATCTGGGGTGGCCGTCGCAAATCTGGCACCACCCGGGCAAGGCGAGGATCGCGACCCGACCGGGCGAGGCTGCGCGGTGCCGCGGCGGCGGCGTGTCCCGGTTGGCGCTCGCATCCGGAGCGTCGGGGTCCTCAACGACGCGAGGACACGAGGTCCTCCCCTACGATTTAGGCGAATGATTGGACTTGGGCAGTATATTGACAGGATACCCAGGCCGATACCACCATACCTCTGTAGGGGGGAACCTCGTATCCTCCCGGTGACCGCCAATCGCGGTGTCCGTCGTGAGCGCGGTGATCAGTCAACGGACGGCTCATGCCACGGTGGCGTGTCCCGGCCCGGTCAGGCCTCGTCGGGAACCAAGCGGGCCGTCGCCGGGCGGGTCGTTGTCGCCCATGTCCGGTTCGATGTCGGGCTCGCCGTCGGCCAGACCATCGGTGGCGTCCTCGGGCGGGGCGACATCTCGCTCTTGGTCGGCGATGGGGGTATAGCCGAGGGCCAGCGATTGGGCCACGATCCCCCGCCGCATCAGGCGTTCGGCCTCGCGCAGGGCGGACTCGACGGGGTGGGCGGGCAGGGCGCGAGTGAGCATCTCCCGGACCTGGCGCATCAGGTCGATCGTCTTGTTGAACGTCAGGACCAGGTCGCCCTCGGAGAGTTGCAGCTTCTCCCCGATCTCGACCATCGATGATCCCTGGCACCAGGCCCGGGCGGCGCCATAGAAGGCCGGGTTGTGCCCTTCCGAGATGAACAGTCCCGCGTCCCGCTCTTCCCCCAGGACGTCCCGCTCCAGGTCCTCCAGCCGCCGCCGCAGGGTGACGAGCCGGTCCGAGAGGACGAACCGGTTGTCGTAGCGGTAGTCGCGGTCGAAGCTGTACCAGGAGAAGACCTCGGCCAGATCCGCTCCCCCCAGATGGTCGAGCCACCCCCGATCGACCAGTTCGCAGAGGATCAGGCCGTCGTTGTCGAAGACGTCGGCCAGCATGTCGGCCTTGGCGGTCGGGTAGCCCCGGTGCAGGTAACCGAAGCGGTGCAGAACGTCGCGGATGGACCCGATCACGCCCCGGATGCGCGCCTCCTCGGCGTCGCTCTCCCGGGCTAGGAGGCCCTCCAGGGCCGATCGCTCCCGGGCCAGGTCATCGACCGCCCGCAGGTTGCGACGGTGCTCCTTCTGCCTCGGGCAGGCGTGGCAGGGGTGCTCGCCGCGGGTCCCCGCCAGGTCCCGCCGCTCCTCCACCGCCGCCGCGGCCTCGGCGACGATCTTGGCCAGGGAACTGGCCTGCCGGGCCCCCTCCTCGGCCCGGTACGCCGCCGCGATCGCTTCCAGGTCCGGCAGGTCTAATCGCTCCAACCGTCGCCAGAGGGCGGCCAGCGTGGCGTGGTGGACGCGGCCGCCGGCGGACCCGACGCCCTCGGGCGGGTCGAGCAGGGCCCCGGGCACCTCCAAGGTCGCCTCGGTCAGGTAATCCACCTGGCGATACTCGGCCAGGGTCGTGATCCGGCCGTCCGCGAAGAGGAATCGGCCGACGCCGTCCGCCCCGACCTTCCCCTCCCCGTCCGGCCCGCCACGGCCCAGCAGGATCGCCCAGCCCTCACCCCGGACGTGGACGACCAGACCCGGCGCCGCGACCCGGAAGACACGGCGCAGGACCTGGCGGCTCGGCTCCGGCCAGGGCGTGGCCCCGGCGACCGCGACCGTGCGTCCGGCGAGGTCGTGGTCCAAGCGGCGCTCCCGGCCCTCGGCGGCGGTCAGGGAGCGGACCAGGGCCCCGTAGTCCTCGAGCAGTTCGTCGCCGCCGCCCAAGCCGATCAGGCAGCCGGAGGCGCCGTGGGGGATGCCGGCGATGTCGCCGCCGATCTCGACGATGTCGTCTTCCAGGTCACGCATCCGCTGGCTGCTCTGGAACTGGGCCAGGCTCTGCTGAAGCATGTGCCTGACCCGCTCGCCCTCGGGCGGGTCCCAGAGGTTCAGAACGGTGTTGTAGCGGATCGCGAAGGCCGAGCGGACGGGATGCAGCGGCCCGGTAGCGATCTCCAGCATCTCCTTGAACGGGATATAGGGCGACTCCGGCACGACGACGTAGCCGAAGGCGTCCATCCCCCGCCGCCCGGCCCGTCCGGCCATCTGCTGGAACTCGTTTGGAAGCAGCAGGCGACGACGGCGGCCGTCCCACTTCGTCATCCGGCCGATCACCACGGTCCGGGCGGGCATGTTGACGCCGAGGGCCAGGGTGTCGGTGGCAAAGACGACCGACATCAGGCCCCGGCTGAACAGGACCTCGACCAGTTGCTTCAGCACCGGCAGCAACCCGGCGTGGTGGAAGCCGATCCCCCGCCGGGCCAGGCCGATCAGGAGTTGGACCTGGTCGAGGGCCTGGTCCTCGGGCCGGAGACTGGCCAGGTAGCTCTCCAGCACCGTCTCGATCCGGACCGCCTGGTCCGGGGTGATCAGGTGGGGCCGCAGGGTCGCCAGCCGCTCGGCCTCGGACTGGCAATCGTTGCGGCTGAAGAGGAAGTAGATGACGGGCAGCATGCCCTTGGCGGATAAGGCGTCAATGATCTCGTGCGCCCGCGGCTCGTCGGCCGGGCGGGGCGCCTTGGCGGTCCGGTCCCGGCCCTGGCGCGGGCCGGGGCGGCGGTGGGCCGGCTTCGTGTCCCGGAAGTCGCGCAGCTTGCGGCCGGTGTGGTCGATCACCTCGTGCAGTTCGTCGCCGGTGAAGTAGGCCAGCGAGAGTGGGACGGAGCGCCGGGTGTGGGTGATGAGACGGATCGGGCGGTGGGTGCGGCCGATCCAGGCGGCGATCTCGGCGGCATTGGAGACGGTGGCCGAGAGGCAGATGAGCTGGACGTGCTCCGGGCAGAGGATGATCGCCTC
>JBBJOE010000075.1:0-10465 GCA_037721765.1 Thermomicrobiales bacterium | reverse complement strand
CCGGCACGGCGACCGGCACGGCGACCGGCACGGCGACCGGCACGGCGACCGGCACTCTAGATGCTGAGACCGGCGATGAGACCGGCCTGCCGAATCCGATGACCGGCCAGCACCGGTCGGACGCTGTTTCGCCCGCCGGACATGGGTCCGACGGCGGGGTACGGTCCGGCGGGGCTGGCTCCGGCGACAGAGCTCCAGTAGACGGCAACCGTGGTGATCTCGACCTCGCTGAGACTGGGACCGGCGACGCCGGGCCAACGCGGGATGACACCGGCGACACCGGCCCGACGGTGGGGATCGGCGGGGGGCGCCTGGTCGCGCCGATCGCCTGGCAGACCGTCTCGCCCGAACTCGATGCCCGGATGGTGGCCTTGGCCCGGCGGGCCCAGGCCGGCGACCGGGCAGCGCGGGACCGCCTCTACGCCCTGTTCGCCCCCCGGATCGCCCGCCACGCCCGCCGCTTCGCCGGCGACGGTTGGAGACTCGACCCGGCCTGGGACGGCGACGACCTCCTCCAGGAGGGGTACCTCGTCTTCATCGACCTGGTCGCCAGTTGGCCCGGCGGCCCCTCGTTCGCCGCCTATGCCCTTGGCTATCTCCCCTGGCGACTGCGCAACGCCGTCCGCCGCCTCAACGGGCCGCGCCCCCGCGCCTTCCCCGCCCCGGCCGCCGCCCTGGCCGAACTCGCCGACCACTCGGCCGAAGCCGCCGAGGCGATCGTGTTGCTGGAGACCGTCGCCGCCGCCCTGCCCACCCCGGACGGCGAGGTCCTCCTCTGGCGCGTCCGCGACGGCGAGGCCGTCGGCGTGATCGCCGCCCGCCTCGGCATCAGCCGCCGCACCGTCTCCCGCTCCTGGCACCGGACGATCACGACCCTGCGCGCGTCGTTGGGGGAGGGTAGGGACGATGGGCGGAAGGCAGAGGGAGCGTGATGGATGTTCCCGTGACCGTCTCGACCGTGTCCCCGGTCAACCGGGAGGCGAGCCATCATGTGTTCCATAGGAAGAACGTCTCGGCCATATGTGAGCGGCCCTGCCGTCACCCAGGTACGACCCCGAAGGGGACGATCCCGACTCGACTGGGGGACGCGGGCTGGCCGATCGGGCTGGCTGAGCCGAGTCCCTCGCCATCCGACGATGACACTCCGCTAGGCTTGCGTGCGCAACCGGGGGTTGCCGACTTCGTCGAGGCCCAGGTGGACCAGATAGAGCGAGAGGAAGAGCGCCATCAGCGTTACCACGGGCGTCAGCCACCACCACCATAAGTTGAGGAAGATGGCGCTGTAGCTGAGTGCCCAGTAGATCATCATCCCCAGCGTCATCTCTTGCTGGGGCCCCAGGCCCAGGATCGAGAGGCCGGATTCGGCCAGGATGGCGGCGATGAAGGCGTTGAGGAAGTTGGCGCCCAGCCAGGCCATCATGTGGGGGAGGAGCTCGCGGGCGACGATCTCCATGTCTCCCATGCCCGAGAGGCGAGCCACCTGGACGAAGGGGCGTTCCTTCAGGCTCAGTGCCTGCGACCGCACGGCACGGGCCGGCCAGGCCCAGGCGAAGATGCCGATGATCAGGGCCATGTCCAGGACGCCGACCCCCCGCACCAGGGAGGCGATCAGGATCAGGAAGAGTAGCGAGGGCACGGAGAGGAAGACATCGATCAGGACCCGCAGCACGGCATCGACCATCCCGCCGAAATAGCCGCTGACCAGGCCGATCAAGGCGCCGATCACCGTACCGATCGCGGCCGCGATCAGCCCCACTTGGAGTGAGTTGAGCACGGCTTCGGTCCACTGGACGGCGACGCTCTGACCCAGCGAGGTGGTGCCTAAGATCGCCTCCGCACTGGGTTCCTGTCGCGCGCGGACAGCCCCCGTCCGGCGATCCGCCTGCTCGATTCCCAGGCTTCCGACCAGCGCCACGGTGGTGATGGCGAGGAAGACGACCATTCCCAGCACGAACTTACGGTTTCCCAGGAGATGGGCCACGAATCGTCGTTGCCCGAAATCTGGCGGGTAGATGAGTTCATCGGTGGTGACGGCGGGCACGGCGGCCATGGTCAAGACCTCGCGGCGCGGATGCGCGGATCGATCAGCGGGTTCACCAGGTCGAGGAGGAGATTGACGGCGGCCGTGGAGACGACGAGGAGGAGAACGCTGCCCTGGACCACCGGAAAATCGGACTGCCGGATGGAGTTGTAGATGAGGTAGCCCAGTCCTGGGTAGGCGAAGATCACCTCCGTGATCAGTGCCCCGCCGACGATGTTGCCGATCGAGAGGGCTAGGCCGGTGGTCTGCGGCAACAGGGCGTTGCGGAAGGCGTAGGCCCAGAAGATTCGCGGCCGGGTCAGGCCCTTGGCCTCGGCCCAGAGGATGTGGTCTTGACCTTGTTCCGAGATGATCAAGCTGCGCATGCTGAGGAACCACCAGCCGAGCGAGACGAGGATGATACTCAGCGCCGGCAAGGCGCCATGCTGGACGACATCAACGATGAAGCCCCACGTCCACCCCGGCTCCGCCCCGACCGAATAGGCGCCGCCCGGGAGCGGGAAGATCGGCCAATAGGATGTCAGTAGATAGATCAGCAGCAGGGCCAAGATGAAGTACGGAGTGGTGTAGAGAATCAAGGCGATGGGTACGAGTGTCTGCAGGAGGCGCGAGCGCCCACCCGTCCACCCGACGATCGCACCGAGGAGCGAGCCAAGCACCCAACTGATCAACGTCGTCACCCCGAGCAGGCCGACCGTCCAAGGAACGGCGTTCCCCAGCAAGGTGGAGACCCGGGTTGGAAAGGTCGGGATGGAGTACCCCAGGTCACCTTGGGCAAGGTCGCCCAAGTACGACACGTATTGCTCTCCCAGACTCTTGTCGAGGCCGAAGCGCTCCCGATAGTCCTGCGCCAACTCCTCGCTGATCCCGCTGGTACCCCCGCTGGCGGCCAACCTGTTGAAGATCGCCCCCAACGGATCACCCGGGACGAGGCGGGGCACGAAGAACACGACCGTCACCGAGATGATGACGGTGGCGATGAAGGTGACCAGCCGTTCGCCGAGGTAGCTAACCGACGCGCCCATGTTCCCTATCCCGTCCGGCAGGCAAGAATCAAGAATCAAGGATCGGAGGTCAGGGAGGGCTCGTCGAGCCCTCCCTGCCTCCTGACCATTACCCTCTACGTAGCCGGCTTGATGCCGCCGACCAACTCACCCGTCTCCGGGTCCGGATAGCCGTTGATCACGAGGTTGAAGGTGGCCCACCAGCTGACCGGCATGTTCCATGGGTCCTCGGCCGTTGGCCAGCCCGTCCAGTAGGTGGAGTTGAACGGGACCAAGGCTGGGGCTTGGACGAGGGGGACGACCGGCATGTCCGCCAGCCAGACCTCCATGGCATCGTGGAAGAGGGGCGTCAACGCGGCCGTGTCGTCTGGAGATACCTGGTACATCTGGTCGACGATGGCGTCGAACGCGGGGTTCTGGTAGCGGAACGAGTTGCGCTCGTACCACGGGGCCATCTCGCCCAGCGGGACGTAGTTCTTGCTGTGGAAGAGGTCCAGGTTCTCCACGATGTAGCCCGGACAGAACGAGTGGAACTTGAGATCGTAGTCACCTTGGCGGGTAGCGTCGGCGAGGGCGCTGCCGCTGAGCGGCTGGATCTCGATCTCGAGGCCGGCCGCGGTCAACTGGTCGGCGACCACCGTCGTGACCTTCATGGCTTCGTTCGAATCAGCCTCGACGAGGAACCGCAGTGACAGGTCCTCCGGCGCGACCCCGGCCTCGGTGAACAGCTCCTCGGCCATGTCTGGGTCATAGACGTCTGTCGGGTACTGCTCCCGCAGGTCGCCGATGGCCTCGAAGTACGGCTGGTTCGCGTCGTATTCGGGCCAGATGCCCCAGGCGGGCACCGTGGAGCCCTCGTAGGCCAGATCGACGATCGCCTCCCGGTCGATCAGGAAGGAGAGCGCCCGGCGCACTTCCGGCTTGTCGAGCCCTGGTGTGGCGTTCTGGACCATCAAGGATCGCGGGCAAGGATCGGCCCAGGCGAACGGGGCCTCCTGCTCCCAGGCGCGGATGTTGGGGTTTCGGCGGGCGACCTCTTGGAAGGATCCGGCCGAGAGGATGCCGATATTCGGCGTGTCGATCTCGTTGTTGACCAAGGCGAGGGCAACGTTGGTCTCCGCCCCGAGATGGAGGAACTGGACCTCTCGCGGCGCTGGCGTTATCCCGAACACCTCGGTGGCCCACCAGTCGTCACGGCGCTCCCAGACCACGGAAGACTGGGTGGCGTTCTTGAGTCGGTACGGACCGGTGGTGACTGGGGGATTGTTCTTGAACGTCAGCGGATCTTCGTTCTCCCAGACGTGCTTGGGAAGGATGGTGATCCCGCCCCAGATGCCCACGGCCGGAAAGGCTTCGCGGTTGAGGTGATACCGTGGGTTGGCCGTTGTCAGGTTGAATTGGACCGTCAGGTCGTCGACCTTTTCGACCGACTCCACCGCCGTGGTCGCCTCCACCGCCCAGGACATCGACGGGTTCTCCCGCAGGAGGTCATACGTGAAGACCACATCCTCCGGGGTGAAGGGCTCGCCGTCGTTCCACGTCACGCCATCTCGCAGCTTGACGGTCAGGCTGGTGGAGTCGGCGTTGTACTCGTAGGTCTCGGCCAGCCAGGGGATGAACTCACCGGTCTGCAAGTTGTTGTAGAAGAAGTACTCGTAGGCGACCTGATGCAGTCCGGTATTCGCGCGGTCGGCGCTCCAGTTGGTCATGTTGAGGTTCGTCGGATCCTGGATTGGAGCCGCGATGGCGATCTTGAGGATCTCACTCCGCTCGGCTTCTGCCTGGGCCGAGGCTGTCGGGGCAGCCATCGCCATGAGCAGAGAGACGATGATGAAAAACGACCAGAACCGCTTCGATGTCATGCCTGTCCTCCTCCGTTGCAGAGACGGCGCGTCGCGTCAGGCGTCCGGTGCGGGTCCTCCCTTCTGGCCACGCACGTGGCCATCTTGATCAGTGCGGCCCTTGCCCTCCAGTGCAGCGAGGGTCTCGACCGCGTCATCGTCACCCGGCAGATCCCCACCCCATCGGCGATTTGGGTCGGGCAGCGGGATGGAGCTGATCAGCAACTTGGTGTAGGGGTGTTGGGGTCGTTTGACCACCTGCTCAGGATCACCCTCCTCCACCACCGACCCGCGATGCAGGACGATGATGCGGTCGCTGATCTGGTAGGCGGTGGCCAGGTCATGGGTGATGTAGACGAGTGAGATGCCGAATTCTTGTTTCAATTGGAGGAGGTTACCCAGGACGGTGACTCGCAATGACGCGTCGACCATCGAGACCGGCTCGTCGGCGACGATCACCTTTGGCCGGAGCAGGAGCGTGCGGGCGACCATCGTCCGTTGCCGCTGGCCGCCACTCAGTTGGTGGGGATAACGACCCAACGTATCCTCGGGACGCAGCCCGACCGCCCTTAATGCCTCCTCGATTAGCCTCCGCCCTTCCGCCCGCGACTTCGCCAGCTTGAACTTGGCGACTGGCGTGGTCAGGACATGATCCACTTTGTAAAACGGATTGTAGACACCGAACGGGTCTTGAAAGATCGCCTGTGCCTCTCGCCGGAACTCCCGTCGGTCCGACCGTGAACACCGGCGGAGGTCGTTGCCGCGATAGAACACCGTACCGGCAGTGGGGGATTCCAGCCCGAGGAGCAGACGAGCCATCGTGGTCTTGCCGCTGCCGCTCTCACCGACGACGGCGATGATGGTCGGTTGACCGTCCTCGAGGGCAAGCGAGAAGTCATCCAGCGCCGTGACCTGGCCTCGGCCGAAGAAACCGCCGCCGTAGGCCATGCTCACGTGGCGCAGCTCCAGCAACGGGGTCATGCTACGACCTCCGCCAGTTGTCCGGACTCCGAACCCCTGGTCACGGTCCGCGCGAATACCGAATCCTTCCGCTCGAACGACGGCAGGCTGTCCATCAGGAGGCGCGTATATGGGTGCGTGGGACGGGCGAAGATCTCGTGGACGCCGGCGACTTCGACCAGTTGGCCGGCTCGCATCACGGCCACCCGTTGAGCGAACTGGGCCATCAGCCCCATGTCATGCCCGATCAAGATGACAGCGGCGCCCAATTCGTCCTGCACCCGACGCAACGTCAACATCACCCGCTGCTGGACCACCACATCGAGGGCGCTGGTCGGCTCGTCGGCGATGATGACTTTCGGTTTGAGGCTGATCGCGGTGGCGATGCAGACGCGCTGCTTCATGCCGCCGCTCAGTTGGTGCGGGAACAGGTCCCCCACCTCGGGTTTCAGGTCGACGGATCGGAGAAGCTCGGACAGACGCGCGTCAGCATCACGTCGTGACAATCGAATGCCATGCGCTCGCAGGCCATCCAGGAGCTGGTGCCGGATGCGAACGACTGGGTTGAGGGAGTTCATTGCCCCTTGGGTGACCAACGCGATCTCGGACAGCCTCCGACGACGCATCTCCTCCTCGGAGAGGTCGAGTACATCTGTCCCGTCAAGGAGGATGCGCCCGCTGACGATATCGCCGGGCGGCTTGATGAGGCGCATCACCGCCAACGCGATCGTGGACTTCCCTGAGCCAGACTCGCCGATCAAGCCGAGGCGCTCGCCCGGTTGCAAGGTCAAGCTGACGCCGTCAACTGCCTTGACCGGCCCCCGTGGGGTAGGGAAGTGGACGTGGAGGTCGCTGACCTCAAGGACCGGTCTCACAATGTACCCTCGGTAGCTGTCGGCGTCAGACGCCAAGAGTTCGGACGGGTAACCGGGAACGATGTCGACACGTCCCATCGGCAGTGACTTGTAGATTGTGCTTTGCCGCGAGTCTAGGCGGAGATTGCCAGGCTGTCAACACTTCTACGCTTTGGGCGTATCGGCTCGCGGCTCCGCACGCCTCCCCCCAAACGCTCTGCTAACGACTTGCTGGGTGCAGGGGCACGCGGGCTGCCCGACGCGATCAAGACGACGGACACGTCGGCCGCGCCGAACGGTGTATCGGGTCAGAAATGGGGGTTCGATGAGCGCGGAAACACCAGGGACATTGCGCGGCGACCTCGTCATTCTCCGTCCCCTAACGACCGCGGACGCCGGCCGCCTGGTCAAGATCCTCGACGACCCCGCCGTGTCCCGCTGGTGGGGACGGCACGACCTGGACCGAGTCCGGCGCGAGCTGATCGAGCGGGACGACGGCGCGGTCGGCTACGTGATCGTGGTCGGTGGCGTGGTGATCGGATTTGTCCAATACGGGGAAGAGGACGAGCCGGATTACCGGCACGCCAGCATCGACATCTTCCTCGATCCCGCCTGGCATGGCCGGGGTCTCGGGGCCGACGCGGTCCGGACCGTCGCCAGGCACCTGTTCGCGGACCGCGGCCACCACCGGATCACGATCGACCCGGCGGCCCACAACGAGCGCGCCATCCGCTCCTACCGACGCGTCGGCTTCCGCCCGGTCGGCACCATGCGGCGCTACGAGCGCGGCCCCGAGGGTGAGTGGCACGACGGGTTACTCATGGAACTGCTGCGGGACGAGATCACCTGACCACGTGGGCGTCAGGCGGCAGTGTCACGACGGCCGTGGCGACTCCGGGTACCGATCGGGACGACCCTCAGAAGGCGCCGGACAGCAACAGGCTCAGGATCAGGGACACCGCCAGGGAGAGGGCGAGGCAGCCGGGGGAGCAGCCATAGACCCGGACCCGGCCGCCGGCGAACTCGCGCGGCTCCCCACCGAGGGGAAGCCCCTGACCGCTCGGGAACTCCTGCCCGCGCCCGAATCCACCCTCGTCACCGGCGGGGAGGAGGTCCCCACCGTCGTCGAGTGCCGGTCCGTCGGGTTCCCGCCGCGTCACGGTCGCGCTGGGCAGGGTCGCGCTGGGCAGGGTCGTCGCCGGGCGGCGCGGGGTCGGGTTCCGGCTCACCTCGATCCGTGGCCGGAGCCGGGCCGCGCCGAACCGGCGTCCCGGGCCGGACGACGAGGCTGAGCCCGCCGCCTCGCCCGCCGAAGGGGTTTCCTCTGGGCGTCCTGGTCCGTCTGTCACGGTCTCGTCTCCAAGGAGCCGGTCGCGCCCATCCGGGCGACCACGCTGCCCATATACCTGAACGTTTTGTCGTCTCGTGCGCCGCGACAGTCAGAGGCACGCGACGTGCCAAGGCGGTCGGTGGCATTGACCGCCTTGGCTCTGAGTCACGGCACCCCCGACGGTCACGATCCTCCGGGCCGACGGACTGCCCGGACCGCGTGTCGCGCGTTGAGACCAGGAGAAACAGATGAGTGATCTGGAACGGGCGTTGGGTGAGGCCCAGCGGGCCCGGGAAGAGGCGGAGGCGGCCACGCGGCGGGCGGCCGAGCTGGAGGGCCAGGCCGAGGCGGCGCGAGAGCGGGCCCGTCAGGAGCGCGAACAGCGACGGCGAGCCTGGGCACAGGGCATCATCGACAGCTACGACGCCGACCTGACGGCCGCCGACCGCGCGATCCTCGCGGCCCAAGAGCGATTCGACGCCGCCCTGGTGGACGACCTCCCGGGAGCCGTCAAGGCGTACCTCGACTGGGGCGACGCGGCGGTCCGCCACTACGTGCTGCAGGTCCAAGTCGGTACCGCCGCCCCGATGCTGAACATGGATGCGTCATCGGCGGAGTTCGCCTCTCCGCCTCCCTTCTCCCAGGCCCTCGACCAGGCGCTCGCCCGTCGTCTCGCGACGCTCTCGGCCGAGGCGCGGGACCGAGCCGCGGCCGAGATCGAGAAGACACTCGACACGGTCGACCCCTTGATCGACTGAGCGAAACCTGCCGTGGAGCTCAAGGACGACCGGGCCGAACACGGTCCAGCGCGGTGTCCCGGGGGCCGCCCGAGGTGGTACGGTCCGGGACGCGGTGGGTGTCGACCGGGTAGGTGACCCCGGACCGCGGCACTCTCGTGGCAGGCCTCGACTGGGTGCTCCAGGGCGGCGGGTGCCGCGTAGCTGACCGGGTCAATCCTGTCGCTGGTGCGCGGGGCCAGAGTCATGGCTTCGATCAAGAGCCAGTCCCAGACCGGGCGAGCATTCTCTGCTCGCTGGCAGGCCCGGCAAAGGTGGATGCTGGTCCCGCCAATGCTCGTCGCCGACGGTGCCCAACCCTGGAAATGCACCGGACCAGTTTCGGTGATAGATCAGCGTGGGCAGAGCCGCCTCGGCGTATCCTGTATGACACGACATACGCACGTCAGGACAGATGCGATGGTCAAGACCGCACCGTTCACGATCAGGCTATCCGAGGAAGTCAGCAACTGGTCAGACCGGGAGCACCGGGCCACCAAGATGTCGAAGTGCGCCCTCCTGGAGACCTTGGCCGAGGAATCGATCCGCGTCCGCTAGTTCCCGGGGATCAGCTTTCGGGAGACGAAACGGTCGCGGCGGGCAGGGGTGATGGGCACCCCCTTCGATGTTTGGGAACTGATCGAACTCTACCGGGGCAAGGGGCGGGATCGGCTGTTCGCGGAACATGTCGTCACGACTTCCCAGCTTGATCTGGCGATGGCATACCACGACGCCTTCCCGCGTGAGATCGACGAGGCCCTCGACGAGAACGCCCGGTCCCCGGAAGAATGGCATCGCCTCTACCCGTCAGTGGTTCCTCGTCCCGCGAGGGCATGAGGTGACGCGTCGCCGCGACCGGGGTGTGATACGGAATCCGGATACGGCGTCAAGGTTCGATGCGCATCGTCGGGGAGGACCTGGTGTCCTCCCGGGCCACGGCGGCGCGGTGTTCCGGCGATCCCTGGCACGTCGATGGTCGGGTGACCATCCGGATTCGGTATAACCAGGTGAAACTGTTGCTCGATGCCCACGTATCCGGCCAGGCGGTGGGAACAGCGCTCGCGGCACGTGGCCACGACATCCGCGCTTTGGATTCCATGGTCGGATTCGAAGGGCTTGGCGATCCTGATGTCTTGGCGTTCGCCGCCAGCGAAGGCCGCATCCTGGTCACGGCGAATATCAAGGACCTCGTGCGCCCGGCCCTCCGATTGGAGCGAGCGGACCGCTCTCACGCCGGATTGGTCCTCGTTCCGTCCAGCGTGGGAAACGAGGATTTCGGCATCCTCATCACGGGCATCCACGCGGTGCTCGGGGTGACAACCCAAGACGAACGGATCGACCGGGTGATGTGGCTTGAGTCCGGATGACCCCGGACGGCGACATGAGCCTCGTGACCGTCAAGCCTCACCCCGGCACCCCGATCGCCATCGCCGGGTAAAACAGGTCGGCGCCGCCGTGGAGGGTGCCGTCCGGGGAGCGGTGGATGCCGGCCGGGGAGGCGAACTCCGAGCCGCCCGCGGTCTCGTGGCGGGACTCTACCGGGTGGCCGAGGGCGGACAGGGCCGCCCGGGTTGCCGGGTCGATCCGGTCGCTGGCGTGGAGGACCGGGGTCGAGGCGTCGATCCGGGGTGCGGCGATGGCGGGTTGCATCGAGAGGCC
>JBBJOE010000400.1:0-2742 GCA_037721765.1 Thermomicrobiales bacterium | reverse complement strand
ATCGCCCCCAGCCCGACCAAGACGGAAGCCGCGGTGATCCCCCTGACGACCCTGGCCGGGGCGCGAGACCTCGGCGTCCCGGTGGTCGCCATCGGCGGCATCTCCCTGGACCGGGTTGAAGAGCTCATCCGGGCCGGCGCCGACGGCGTCGCGGTGATCTCCGCCATCCAGGGCGCCCCCGACCCCGGGGTCGCCGCCCGCGACCTTCGCGCCGCCGTCGAGCGCGGCCGGTCCGGCCGGTCGGGGTAGGGGAGGCACCCCACCCGCCTGACGCGGCGGTCGTAGCCCCCAAGGACCAGGTGCCGTGGCGAAGGCGATCCCGGGCCTGGGGCCAAGTGGCCCGCCCGCGCCGGTACCGGATGGTCAGCCGGCGCCGGGGTCGCCCTCGTCGGACCCACCGGCGATCCGGTCGTGGACGAGGTCGTCGATCGTTCGCCACCCCGGGTGGACGCCGGCCGGTCGCTCCGCCTCCGCCGGTAGGTACACCTGGCGATCGGCTGCATCCCCCTGGTCCCTCGCGGGTGCTGGTTCGGGTCGGGGTCCCGGACCGGGACGGGCGGCCGATGTGGGTCGGGTCGTCGGCCCCGGCGACGCGCCGGCGACCTGGACGACCCGACGGCTCTCCGTCGTTCCCGTCCGATCCGCCACCCGGGGTCGCGGGGCATCGGACCGGGGCGTGGTCGTCCCGGCGTGGGACATTCCCTCGCCAGTGATCGAGAGGTGGCCCCCCTCGCTTAGGGTCGTGAACATGCCGGGCGGCAGGTGTTGGCCCACGACCACGTTCGCCCGCCGCAGGATCACCTCACCCATCGCATCGACCCGCAGCGTGACGGGGTGACCCTGTCCCAACGATACCCGGATGAACAGACCCCCCTCTTCATGACGCTCGACCCTGGGTCCCAACTTCGGAACGTGTGCGCCGGGTGGAGATGCCGCGCCGCGCCCGCCAGCCGCGTTCGCGGAACGATCTCGTCTCGTTGCCATGCCAGTCCCCCATGGTCGCGCCGAGTCGGTCGCGCGGCATCTCGCGGTGAGCTGGTTCCTGTCCCGTCGCGGTGAAGCCGTGGGTCGCCGGATCACGTCGCAACCGTATCAGATCCCCGGAAACGTCGCTGACGAGACCCTCGATCCTGCCGATCGGCACGGCGGTGCGGGGACGATATCGCGAGGACGCCGTAGCCCGCCCTTCCCAACGATCCCGCGCATCCGGTCTGTCGCGATACGTCCACCCGGGCGTCGGCTCCGCGGCGACTGGCATACCTCCTGCGTACCGTTACCCCCGACCGCCGGGGTCGTCTTCACATCGTCGGGGACCACCTGATGTCGTGCGTGAATCCCCGATCAGAGGCGCGGACGACCTGGCACCGACATCGATCTCCACACCCCGGACCGACGAGGCCCTGCCATCCCGATCATATTGGAAGGATCCACTCCATGCGCGCGCTGACCTGGCAGAGTTCTGGAGACGTCCGCGTCGAGACCGTGCCCGACCCAACGATCGTTGACCAGACGGATGTCGTGGTCAAGGTCACCTCGGCGGCGATCTGTGGTTCCGACCTTCATCTCTATGGTGGCTACATGCCGACGATGGAGAAGGGAGATGTCCTCGGCCACGAGACGATGGGCGAGGTCGTTGAACTCGGCAGCGCGGTCACGAAGTTCCGGCGCGGGGACCGGGTCGTCATCCCGTTCACCATCTCCTGTGGCGCCTGCTGGTTTTGCCAGAAGGGGCTGTTCTCGCTCTGCGACACCTCCAACCCAAACAAGGAGATGGCCGCCAAGGTCATGGGCCAATCCCCCGCCGGGCTCTTTGGCTTCAGCCACATGCTGGGCGGCTTCGCCGGTGGACAGGCCGAGTACATACGAGTGCCCTTCGCCGACGTCGGCCCGATCAAGGTGCCGGACGGCCTGACCGACGAGCAGGTCCTGTTCCTGTCCGATATCTTCCCGACCGGCTACATGGCGGCCGAGAACGCCGAGATCGAGCCGGGCGAGACGGTCGCAATCTGGGGCTGCGGCCCGGTCGGCCAGTTCGCGATTCGCAGCGCCTGGATGCTCGGCGCGGGCCGGGTGATCGCGATCGACCGCGTCGCCGAGCGAATGGCGATGGCGCGCGCGGGCAACGCCGAGACGATCGACTACACCAAGGACGACCCCTACGAGACACTCATGGAGATGACGGGTGGCCGGGGTCCGGACCGCTGCATCGACGCGGTCGGCGCCGAGGCCCACGCCACCGGCATCGGTGGAGCCTACGACAAGGTCAAGCAGACCGTCCGCCTCGAAACGGACCGCCCCCACGTGCTGCGGGAGGCGATCCGGTGCTGCCGCAAGGGCGGCACCCTCTCGATCCCCGGGGCGTACCTCGGGTTTGCCGACAAGATCCCCGTCGGCGCGATGATGAATAAGGCCCTGACGATCAAGACCGGCCAGACCCACGTCCAGCGCTACCTCGAACCCCTGATGACCAAGATCGTCGATGGCCAGATCGACCCCTCGTTCGTCATCACCCACACCGTCGGCCTGGAGCAGGCGCCGGAGATGTACAAGACCTTCCAGGAAAAGGAAGACGGTTGCATCAAGGTGGTCCTAAAGCCGTAGGGCGGAGACGGCAGGCAGCGGTCGGCGGTCGGCGGTCGGCGGTCGGTAGTCGGTAGTCGGTAGTGAAGGTTGCTCCAGAACGATCAGGAGATGGTAGCGATGGTGACGGCGACCCGTGGCGACGCATCGGTCGGGCAGATG
>JBBJOE010000399.1:0-2755 GCA_037721765.1 Thermomicrobiales bacterium | reverse complement strand
GGGTGTTCCCCGAACCAGGGAATGTTCTACCCGCACTTCGACCACATCATCCTGCTGACCGTGCCCGCCGGGGTGATCGTCGAGCGGTTGGCGACGCGGACGACCAATCCGTATGGGAAACGCCCCGAGGAA
The DNA here is from genome assembly GCA_037721765.1 of Thermomicrobiales bacterium. Lineage (GTDB taxonomy): Bacteria > Chloroflexota > Chloroflexia > Thermomicrobiales > UBA6265 > JACCVE01. The sequence continues at coordinate 2,623 of JBBJOE010000399.1, read as the reverse complement.
ATCGCGCGCACGCTGGAGCTGGTGAAAACCGTCGAGCCGCTGTTGAGACGGGGGGCGGGCCACGTCATCGACACGCGCGCCCCGCTCGACCGGGTCGTGGCGGAGGTGCTCCGGATCGCCGGCGTCTCGCCGTGATCGACCCGGCGACTCGCGTGACCACCACACCGGCGGCGCGACGGGACCGAACGTCGGTGGGGACGATGAGTGGGCGCCCGACCCCCGTTCAGGATTGCTCGTCTGGGCCCACGGTGTATGGGTGAGCGGTGCCGGGGTCGGCGAAGATGGCGTGGACGTAGTCGGCGATGTCCTGGCGGTCCTCGGTGCCGTCGAGCAACATCGCTTCCAAGACATCGACGACGTCCGGCATCAGGTCGTCTAGCTCCTTGACGACCGGGCGCTGGGTGCGGGAGCCGTGGGGATCGGTGACGAAGTCGTAGCAGGCGTCGGTGAAGGCGTCCTCATCGACCCGGACGATGCGGAGGAATTGGGACATCCGGTCGGCCTCCTAGTCGGAAGACGGTAGACGGTAGTCGGTAGAACGAGGGGTCGTTGGCGGGGAGGGCGTGGCGCGGCCGTGACGCCGGTGTGGGGAAAAGCCTACCGCACCGGGGCGGGTGGTGTCGCGGCGGCGAGTCCCGCGATCGTCCCCGGATCGAGCGATGGGCCACGGCCATTGGCCAGAGGCCGCTGCTAGCGGCGCCATGGGGACGACGCCCCATGGCGCCCCGTCCTTGGCCCTCACTGCCCTCTCTCACTCGTCCGGGGATGCGTGTGCCTACCGGAGGACGGGCTCACGCCAGGATAGTGTCAGCCGGCCCGGCGCGGAACGCGCTCGAAGGCCGGCCGTCCCCGGCCGGAGCGGGCGGCCCGCTGGCGCTCGTGGGATTCGCGGTCGCGGAAGAGCCAGATAGCCAGGGCGCCGCAGAGGAAGCCGCCGATGTGGGCGAAGTAGGCCACGCCGCCGACCTCCTGGCTGTCGACCGTGAAGGCGGCGAAGCCATTGAAGAACTGGATCAGGGCCCAGAGACCGATCTGGAGCCAGGCGGGGGTCATGAAGATGATCGGGATGAAGCCAATCAGGATCGCCGTCCGGATCTTGCCGAAGGGAAACAGGACGATATAGGCCCCCAGGACGCCCGAGATGGCCCCGCTGGCACCGACGATCGGCACCGTGCTGCCGGGATCGATCAGGACCTGGGCGAGGGCCGCGACGACGCCGGTCAGGAGGTAGAAGATGACGAACTTGGCGTGCCCCATGATGTCTTCGATATTGTCGCCGAAGACCCAGAGAAAGAGCATATTGCCGATGATGTGGGCATAGCCGCCGTGCATGAACTGGGACGTCACGAGGGTCACGAGGTCGTTCCCCTCGCTGACGGAGGCCGGGACGACCGCCCACTCGGCGAAGAATTGGAAGAGCCCACGCTCCGAGAGGGTCATCTCGTAGACAAAAACGATGACGTTGAGGGCCAAGAGGGTGTAGGTGACCACGGGAGTGAGCCGCCGGCCATGGGGTTCGTCGCCGATCGGGATCACGTGTCCGCTACCTCTCCGAACTCCCCATGTCGTCCCGCCACGCGATCTCGCCCGGCGATCCCCACCGGTGGACCCGACGAACCATCGCGGGCACGGTGGATCATGCCGGGGCACCGTTCCGCGAAGTCACGAACGGGCTGGCCCACGTCGTGGGCCAGCCCGTCTCGCCGCGGTCTCGTCCCGCCGGGGCGCCTACGCGTCGTTGCCGACGCTGACGTTCCCGCCGCTGACATTGCCGACGACATCCTTGACGGTCCGGTTGGCCCAGGCGAAGACCTGGGACCGCGTCTCCTCGCCGCTGCGGGGGGCGAAGAACAGGCCGGCCACCAGGCCGTAGACGAAGAACTTCAATGCTGTCCGCGCGCGTCCGATCATCTCGACAACCTCCTGCGTTTCGTGGTGCCAATCCGCACCGTCTGGCCGCTCGACACCTCTCTATCGCGGCCGCGACACGGCGCGATGCATCAGCGATCGGAACTCACGTTCGCAGGACGGGGGCCATCGATCACCTGGTCGATCGCGGTGCCGAATCTGGCCCGCTCCCGGCCGTGCCGGGTCTCGGCCTCCAGCGCGGATGCGGCCTCGGCAGCCGACCCGATCGTGCGGTTTCCCGCTGGAGGCGACTCGTCCCCATAGGGCCGGGCGGACAGCGGCCCGGTCGTCGCCGCCGGCCGGACACCGGCGGGGGCGGTGGCCACGAGTTCGTCCACGGTAGGCAGTTCCTCGGTGACGTGGGAGGGTGCCCCGTGGTCCCACCCGGGCATGATCCGACCCGCCGCCGCCAGGGTGTCAGCCGCCCGGGTCCGGGCCAGGTCGGCCGTGGACGCCGTTCCCCGGGCGGCGGCGCCGAGGCCCGCCCGGGCCGAACTCACGACCGAGCTAGCCACCGGGCCGATCCGATCCAGGGCGCGTGCCAGGTCGGCGCGCGACCTGGCGCCGGATTGGGGTGCCTGGAACAGCGTGACGGCGGCGGCGGCCAAGCCACCGACCACGGCCCCGACCACGAAGGCCACGTCGTGCCGTTCTTCCGGGCTGATCCTGACCATCGCTCGTCCTCCCAAGGCGCCTCGCGCCTGACCCCGGCGCC
>JBBJOE010000398.1:0-2756 GCA_037721765.1 Thermomicrobiales bacterium | reverse complement strand
ACGTAGGAGCGGAGGAGGCGCGCTGTGACGATGGCCAGTCCAGCCGTCGCCGGCAATAGGACCACCAGCATCGCGGGCTGGGCAGACGGGTCCCCCTTGGCTTCCATGACTACGGCCATGCCCGTGATCGACCCCGCCAGGCAGGTCGCGAAGACGGCCAACCCGTAGGCAGCGTTGATCGCCGCCGGGTGGCGGCGCAGGAGGCCGGCACCGCTCGCGATGAGCAGGGGGATCATGAAGCTGAAGTCCAAGAACTTGATAAGCCAGAAGAGAGTCGGTCCCTCCTCGTACTCGGCCGTTGGATTGCCGGTGACGACCAGGCGGATCTGGGCAGTCCACGCCAATGCGAAGAAGCCTCCGAGGCCGAGGAAGATGCCGGCCACCGTGCGCCGGAGGCCATCCGAGGGTATCGGCGCTTCGGTCTCGCCCAGCCGCGACCAGGCGTAGGCGGCAATGGCCGCGCCGCCGGTGACTAACCCGGCGTAGAGAGGGAAGAACCGCTCGACGTTGCCGGGATAGCGGGCGTACTCCTGGCCGAGCACGGCCGTCGTGTAGGTGTAGACGGCGGAGAGGGCCGGCCCGAGGGCCAGCGCCGGGGCAAGGCGGTGACCGCGTAGCCACAGCACGCCGGCGGCGATCGCCGCGGGGGCCACGACACCAAGCGAGACGACCTCACCCCCGACGAACTGATTCTCGATATTGGCGGACGTGCGGAACTCGATCACGCGGAGGACCAGCGGGCCCAAGACCGCGCTGGCCGCGATCCCGATACCAAGGGCGATCGAGCCGAGACCGGCCGTCCGTTTGGATACGCTGGATGGACTCATGACGTGCATCCTTCCTGACGGGTCTAAGGCCTTAGGTCGCGGCTTCTCGTGATTTCCCCCGCGATGGCTCCGACCTGAGCCGGGGAAGTGGCTCCCAGGGTGTCCCGAGCGCCGGGAGGATCCAACGGTCGAGACCCCAGTGGCCAGCGACCTTCCAGCCCAGGACCAGGAACACACCGAGGCCGAAGAGGAGCGGGTTGGTGCTGGCCGTGCCGGCCAGCAGGAAGTTGAAGTTGAGGAGCGTCCCGAAGAAGGCCGCGATCCCGACCAGCGCCCCGACGACCAGCCCGACCCCGACCAGGAACTCGCCGATCGCGATCATCTTCGCGAAGCCGGACTGCCACTCCTGGTCGATCAGGTACTGGAGGAAGTCGCGGTACCAGCCGTAGGTGATGGCGGGGCGTCCCTGGTCGGGAATCACGACGATGCGCTCCCAGAAGCCCATCGCCTCGCCCGGGGCCACCAGCGCCGTGCCGCCGTCCATCCAGGCACTGTCCCGGAGCTTGTGCTCGCCGGCGGTGAGCCACTCCCGGCCGACGAAGAAGCGGAGCGGCAGCCAGAGGATCGAGAGATAGACGTTCCCGAGCAGGAGTTTCCAGAAGACGGGATCATCGACCTGTCCGGCGGGGGCCGTGTCCGCCCCCCTCCGCGGCGGCGCCCAGGACGCCGGGAGCCGTCGGGTCTGGACGAACCCCGCCCCGATGATCAGGCCGAGGAGGACATAGGTGAAGACCGCCGAGCCAGCGATGTCGTCGGAATCCCACCAGTTCCCGGTGAACAGGCCGTCCGCGAAGGCCCAGCACAGGAAGACGTAGAGTCCCGCCGCGATCGCGGTGAGTGTGGCGGTTCGCGACGTGGTCATGGTGAACCTGCTTCCAATAAGATTCGCGATCGGATCGATCGGGCGCCGTGGCGGCCGGGCGCCGCTACGGTTGGACGATGAGGACGGTGACCATGCCGAACATGCCGTGGTCCGTCTCGGCGTGGTTCAGGATGTGGCAGTGGAAGGCCCAGGTGCCGACCTCGGTCGCGTCGACGATCGCCTCGAACCGCTGCCCGGGGGCGATGTTGAGCGTGTCGCACCGATAGGGTTGGGGGAGGAGGTAGCCGTCGGCCGCCGTGACCAGCATCGGCATCCCGTGCAGGTGCATCGGGTGGATCATCATCCCCTCGTTCATGTACCGGATCAGCACCTTCTCGCCCAGCTTCGCCACCAGGGGATGGGTCGCCGGGAAACTCTTACCGTTCAGGCTGTAGGCGCCGATCGGCCCGTCGTTGAGCACGATCGTGTACTCGCGGTCGAAGGCGGGGCGGGTGGCCGGGTTGCGCGGCTCGATGATGAACGGCCCCAGCATCCCCCGCGTCACCTGGAAGGCGGAATTGTGGTGGGCGTGATACATGTGCGTCCCGGCGTTGCCGTCCCGGATGGGGAACTGGTAGGTGTAGGTCTCCCCCGGCTTGATCGGCGGCTGGGTGATGAAGGGCACGCCGTCCTGGTCGTTGGGCAGCATCAGGCCGTGCCAGTGGACCGCCGTGCTCTGGGGCAGGCCGTTGGTGACCTCGATCCGGACCGTGTCGCCCTCGGTGACGCGGATCTCCGGGCCCGGGGTGACGCCGTTGTAGGTCCAGGCATCGACGAACTGGCCCGGGGCGAACTCCCAGTTGGTGACCCCGCAGGTGAGGCGGAACACCTTGACGTCGCCGTCCAGCTCGAACTCGAGCGGCTGGCCGCCGAGCCCGGCGGTCTGGGCCGGGAAGGCCAGGATGCCGGCCTCGTGCATGGCGTCCATCTCGTCGGCCGTCATCTCGCCGTCGTTCGCTTGTTGCTGGGCGAGGTTGGCGACCGGCGCGTGCTCGATGGCATGGTCGGGTAGGGTCTCGGCGACGGTCTCGGCGGCGGCGTCTGGTTGGCGCTGGACCGTGATCGAG
>JBBJOE010000074.1:0-10526 GCA_037721765.1 Thermomicrobiales bacterium | reverse complement strand
CGGCCAGCACCCACCACGCCGGTGCGTACTGGTCGGTCACCAGGGGGCCGCCGGCGGCGATCGCCGCCGCGATGCGTGTCTCGGCCTGGTCGTGCGGCACGGAGACGTCGATGTGGATGCGATTGCGCCGCGGGCGCGGCGCGTCCATCTGTTGGAACCAGAACGACGGCCCACGGCCGTGCGGGTCCACCAGGTCCTCGGACCCCTTCTCCAGGTATCCGAGCAGGGCGCGCCAGAACGGCATCACCTTGGAGCCGACGAGCGCGTCGATCGTGATTTGGACGGTCTGTACGGCGGTCGGGTCGGCCGGCACGCCCAGCTCGCGCGCTGCCGCCGAGATCTGCCGGGCCAGCGTGACATCGCGCCCACTCAGCCCGTCGATGTCGTACGACTTCAGACGCACAGTCACGCCCTCGTACCGCGGGTCGACATCGGGGTGATGGTCCGCGGCGTCGGCCAGCCTTCCGATCGCGTCCACCAGTGCGATGCCCACCCCGAACGACCCGGTGCGAAAGTGGGCGCACGCGCCGCCGAACAGCACCCGCCAGTCCTCGACGCCGTCGGCCTCGTGAAATTGCCGCGAGGAGATCCGCCCGGTCATAGGAACTCTCCAGTTCGCCCGTCCACCGACTCCCGGAGCAGGTCGGCATGGCCATTGTGCCGCGCGTACTCCTCGATCATGTGGACCAAAATCCATCGCGGGCTGGCTGCCCGGCCGTCGGGCCAGGTGCGCCGGGCCAGCCGGTCCAGGCCACCGTCGGCCAGTGCCTCTGTTACCAGGGAGCGGGAGCGGACCACGGCGTACCGCCAGAGCGCATGAAGCTGCTCGGGGGTGTCCTCGGCGGCCGAGTGCCAGTCCCGGTCGGGGTCGGCTGTCCAGTCCACCATATCCCACGGGGGCGCCTTGTCTCGTCCGTGCAGCCACCGCGAACACCGGTCGTCCTCGACGTAGGCGAGGCTCTCGAGCAAACCGCTCAGGGTCACCGACGAGGGGCCGACCGTCGCCCGTAGGTCGGCCGCGTCCAGTCCGATGCGCTTCCATGCCAGGGACGCGCGCTGGTACTCCAGGACACCCAGGAGGGTGGCGGTCTCGCCGACCGCGAGGGGCGGTTCCGGACGACCCTGCTCGTCCAGGGCAGGCGCGTCCGAGCAGTCCAGCGTCAACTCGAGCTTGGTCAGCATGCGCGGACGCTAGGTGATCGCGCCGAGGAAACCGAGCACCCGCTGGTTCAGGAGTGCGGCGGCGTCCGCATCGTAAGACGACAGTGAGCTGTCGGCGAAGAGGTGCTGGTCGCCGGGGTAGAGGAACAGTTCCGCGTCCTCGGCCTCGTCGACGAGCGCCCGGGCGGCGTCGATGTCGCCCTCGCCGGCGAAGAACGGGTCCGCGTCCATGCCGTGGACCTGCACCGGCACGCCGACCGGCCAAGACGAGCCGAACTCTGAGGTCGGGATACACGCGTGGAATAACAGCGCGCCGCGAGCTCCCGGCCGCGTCTGCGCCAGCTTCTGCGCCGGCATCACCCCGAGGGAGAAACCGGCGTACACCAGTTCGGCGGGTAGCCCATCGGCCGCCCGGACGCCGCGCTCCATGACCTCGCCGAAGCCGATCTCCCCGGCGTGGCCCACCCCCTCCTCCACGGTGTCGAAGGTGCGGCCCTCGAACAGGTCGGGCGTGTGCACGGTGTGCCCGGCGCGGCGCAGTTCGCCGGCGAAGGAGACGATGCCGGGGGTCAGCCCTTGCGCGTGGTGGAACAGCAGTACCTCAGTCATCCCCACACTCCTGCTTCTCGAACGTACAGATCGTATGTTCTATACTACTCAGGGCATGAAGCCGTGTCAAGCACGATTCCGGACTTCTTTAGGGTTTTTGCGCCAGTATCGAAGCCCCGAGCGCCGCGAGTCCGCCGACCTCCTTGACCGGCCGCTCGATATCCACGAGCGTCCGCCGCCGACCCGGCGCCACCGGCACGCCGGTGTGTGCCAACGGGCTCTCCCTCGCCGTCGTCGGCTCGGTCCCGGCGCTCGGGGCCGACGACCCGCACTCGACCCCGCGACATGCCCGGACCCCGCGCGAGCGGGCGGTGGAGTCCTGAGCGCGGGTCGCGCGGCTCACTCGCGAGTCCCCCAACGGCCCCGGGAGGGCGACACCATCTACGGGTTCGTCGCCGACCTCTACCCGACTTGGCACCCGATCCTGCCCCAACGCGGACGGGATCCCTGCCGGTGACCTCCTGATTCGACGCCTCGGCCGCGCACGACGGGTCGTAACCGGAGACGACGATGACCCGGTAGACGCGGGGCTGGCGCGGCGGACCGGCGGCAATCGCGTCGTGGACCTCGTTGCGATACGGGGCTCACGACGCTGCCGGCACGCGCCGGGGTGCACGGTTGCGGGAATCGACCTGCCTTCGAAAGTCACATCCCAACAGAAGGTTTTTCCTTGATCGACTCCACCCCATCGTCAACTATCTCATGGCTGGGTACACCTACCGACGGGAACGAGGTGGCTCGGTCGGAGGTGCCGAGTCGTCGTCGGATCGCGGCGCCGGCGGTTCGGCGGACGGCGCACCAGTGTCTGGCCCAGCGGTCGGAGGGGCTCGGGGCGGTGGAGGGCCCTGGGTCGGCGCGACCGGGGCCGGGCGGGCCGGTACCGGGTCGCTCGGTGGACTGGGGTCGCGGGGTGGCGGTGGCCATCGTTGCCCGGGGCGTGGCTGTCGCCGGAGGCTCGACGGCAACGGTCGGACGTGACGTGACCCGCGACTCGACGGGAACTGGCGAGCTCGTCGCGGTCGATATCGGCGGAGGGGCATCCTCCGTCGTCGCGGTTGGGAGGGTGAGGTTGCCGACGCGGCCGGCGCTGACATGGCCAGCGGGGTCGTGGCGGTCGGGAGCGAGGTCGCCCGTGCTGACGGGATCGTCACCGGTGCGGTCACGGTCGGTGTCGGCTCCGACCTCGCTGGCCTAGTCACGGGCGAAACGGTCCCTGGGTTGGGCGGGGTCTCGGGCATCGGGCCAGGCTGGGTCGCGGTCGCTGGCGAGGTCGGTCGGGGCGTCACGGTCGAGTTGGCGACCTGGGGCACCGATGTCGCCGCGGGGGTAGACGGAACCGTCGCGACCGGCACCAGGAGGGGGCTGGGCGGCGAGGGAGCCGGATTCGTGGCCGGGGGAGGGGTTGACCCGGACGACCGGCGGACGGGGGCGGTCGCTCGAACGATCACAGCGATCGGGGTCGAGGGCGGGGCGGCGACCGTCGGCGTGACGCGCTTGAGCGCGGCCCCGGTCGGCGCCACCAGCCGGAGGGGGATCGCTTCCCGGGTGGTTGCCGCGTCGCCCACCAATAACACGGACGGGGCAACGGCCGCGGTCTCAGGTGGAGACGTCGGTTCCGGCGCGGCCGTCGCGGCCGCGGTGACAGTGCCGCGCGGGGTGCGACGGGTCGATGAACCCGCCCCGGCCAGCATCACGACGAATCTCAGGAATGCTCCCAGGGTCGCGATCACGGCGACGGCGCCAAAGATCGGTCCTAGCGTGGCGGTGCGCGAGGGAGAGCAGCGGCGGCGGGATGTGGCGATGGGTGGACCCCTCGCCACAGACGAGTACTGGGATGGCGACGGAATGCCTGGTGACGTGGGCAGTCAGGACCGCATGCCCACGTTCGTGGTGCCGAGCGATGGGGGCAGGAGGCGTCCGGTACAGAGTCCCCAAATGCGTGGTCGGGGCCATGTCCCCCACGGTCGTGACCAATCCCGGCGCTGATCCGGGGGGCGACGACGAGGCGGCGTTCGGTGCGCCGGGGGAACCCAGAACGGGCGACGAGGCGGCCCCGTCCAGGGTCTTGACCGGTGCGTCGTTCCTTAACTTGCGTCGCCCGGCCAGTGTCTGGTCCCTTGCCGGGAGCGGCGCTGCTACGGGGTCGCGACGACCCGGATCCCGATCCCATGTCGGATCGGGCGTCCCACGAACGATGGCCGGTGCATCGCCGGGCTCTTGGCCGGTCTCGCCGGCGCGGCCGGTCAAGCTGGGGCGAACCAGAGCAGGCGGGTATCGGCGGTTTGCCAGAAGATGTTGGGTTGGAAGCCGCGCAGTCCGTCGCGAGTGGCGATCAGGTCGTTCGGGAAGCCCAGCCAAAAGCCGAATAGGTCCTGGTTTGTGACGGCCTGGATCGTAGCCAGCAACGCTCGCTGCTCGTCGGGATCGACGGTGGTCAGCAGGGTCGAGATGGCCTGGTCGACCTCGAGGTTCCGGTACCCGCCCGGGTTCCAGCCCTGCGGGTTGATCCGGATGTCCCAGGCCGACCCGTAGAGGTCGAAGTCGGTGAACCCCGGGAACAGGTCGTAGGCGAAGGCGATCAGGTCGAAGTCCAGCGTGCGGATCGAGCGCTCGGCGAAGGTCTCCGGATCCAGGACCTGGATGTCGAGCCCGGCCCCGATGTCCCGCAGCGAGGCATCGACGGCCTCGAGCGTCTCCAGCAGTTCGGGCCGCGCATCGTCCCGCACGATGGTGGCGAGCAGCAGCGGGCCGCCCGAGGAGTCATCGAGGAGAGCATCGCCGTCGTAGTCGATCCAGCCCAGGTCGACCAGCGTCTGGCGACCGCGCCGGACATTGCGGCGCGGATTGGTGACGTCGGGGTCATTCGCCCAGGGCTGGGCGACCGTCCCGGCCCGCTCGTGCTCGATGAATCCCCGGAAGATGTCCTCCGCATACCCGGCCCGGTCGATCGCCAGGTTGAGCGCCTCCCGGACCGCCAACTCGGTCAGGAAGTAGGGATAGACCCTGGACAGGTTGGCGAAGTTGAAGGCGGCGAACATCACCGATGCGGCCGGGACGGCATGCAGGCGACCGGTGACTCCCGAGACGGCGTCCAGGTCGGGGGCGGCCAGCGGCCAGACCAGATCGACGTCCCCGGCGGAGAAGGCGGCGGCCCGGTCCTCACCCGCCGGCAGGGGCACCAGGCGCAGTTCGTCCGCCAGGGGCGGCGCCTGCCAATAGGCCGCATTCCGGGCCAGCACGATCTCGTCGCCCTCTAGGCTGTCGATCTGCCAGGGGCCGGTGCCGACCGGCGGCGACGCCGTCCAGTCGAACCCGTTCAGGGTCCGCTCCCCGAAGGGCGGCTCGCTCCAGAAATCCGTGTACTGCGCTCGCTGGAAGATCAGCTGGCTGGAGGCATTGAAGAGCCAGGTATTGTCGGGTGCCGTCAGTGTGACCCGCACCGTCCGCTCGTCAACGTCCTCGATGTCGTCCATCGAGACGAAGAAGTTGCGGACCCCGCTGAAGACGTCGTCGCGAGCGACGAAGAAGCTGAACCGGACATCCGCCGCCGTCAGGGGTGTCCCGTCGTGCCAGGTGATGCCCGGCCGCAGGGTGTAGGTGATGACCGTCTGGTCCTCGTTCCATTCCCATCGTTCGGCGAGCCAGGGTTCGGGCAGCATCGTCACCGGGTTGGGCCGGACCAACGGGTCTAGGTAGCTGACCAGGATCTGGTAGTCCTGCTCGAAGGCGACCGGGTTGGAGTTGGCATTGTCCCCCGTCCGGATCGGCAGGCGAAGCGTCCCGCCCGGGACGGGTGCATCCGGGTCGGCCTCCGGTTGGCCGACGATGACATCCAAGTTGCCGATCATCGGGTCGGGCACCGGGGTCGAGGCCGGGGTGGCCCGGGTGGCCGCCGGGCTCGCGACCGGACTGGCCCCCGGCGTGGCCGTCCCGGATTGGCCCATTGTGGACGGTGCGCCCGGGAATGCCAGGACGGCGCCCAGTGACACGGCCGAGCCGATCAGCACCCGGCGATTCAGGCCGCCCGCCGCCCCGCCTAGCCCCGCGACCGATCCGACGCCAGACGCCTCGTCCGTCTCATCCGGCGCGGACTCCGCGTCCGGCCATTGTCCCGTTGGTCCCACGTCTGGTCGCTCCTGTCTCGCTCGTCCGGACGCGGCATCTCCGATCGTCCGGGCAGCCCGTCGGCGGTCATCGGCAGGCGAAGGGTGATGGGGGTCTCATGGCGGGTGGGGAGGGGCAATGGTCTCCTTGTTCGACCAGCACCCTGGAGAATCTCGACATCTCCCATGGCACGGAGCATACCCTGACCACAAGCTCGGGGACGACCACCGGGAACACGACGTTTCCGAGTGGAGCGTGGCACCGTCAGACGACGGAGGACCGGGTGGCCGATGACGATTCGCGATTGGTCGGGTTGGTGTGGGCGGGAATGGGACCGCGATCGGTGCGCCACCGATGCCAGGCGGACCGCGATGCCGGGCACAATGGCGCGAGGTGAGCCACGAGCGGCACCGGGCCGGTTTGGCCAAAAACCAGTTCAGCGATGCCCGCACACCGGCGGCACCCGGGGCGCGATCCGGCGTCGGGTGAAAGATCCGGAAAACCAGAAGCGCCGACAGCCGCTCTCGCAGCCATCGGCGCGTCCTGTCCTGGCGTGTCCCGCGAGCCGCTTTCACCACGGGGGTGAATGCGTGCCGCGTTCGCCATCCGGCGACCGGTTGCCCGTCCCCCAATCTGGCGCGAGACGAAGACTGGCGCAGCGAGCGGCCTAGCCAATCCCCTGACGACCGTCGTGGGCGTCGCCACCCTCGACCGCGCCGTCACCGGCGGTGGGATCCGAAGACCCCGATGCCTGGTCGTTCGCGACGGCGGTACCTGGAGCCTCGCGGCGCCTGGTATTTGCCCTCGACCCGGCCGTACGGATTGCTCCGTCCAGCGGGTGCCTACGTCCGTAGGCCTTCAACACTTCCAGTACGGACATACTACACGGACGGTGCCACTCTGTCAATACCCTGGGCTAGTTCGACAGGGCTTATGCGCCAGTATCAACGTGCCGAGCGGCACGACGCCGTCGTGGTTCTCGGCCGGCCGTCGAGGTGGTCACGAACCCGCGGGTTGCGACCATGCCACGCTCCCAGCACGCTGGCGGCACGAGTCAACGAGACGACACCATGTGCCAGGGACAGTCGATGGCACTCCCGCATAAGCCCTGCTAGTTCGATACATGCGAGACGGAGAGGCCCGCGAGGTGGTTGTGGGGGCACAGGAGCCGAGGGCCTGGTGGGGTCGCTCGGTATTGTAGGCGTCCTCGAAGCCGCGCGGGGCATGGTGGAGCGTGGGCAGGTCCAGCTCGCCGTCGGAGACCTGCCAGAACTCCCGCCGGACAGTCCCGTTGAGGCGTTCGACCGGGCCGTTGAACATTGGAACCGCGCGGGGGCAAGACGGAGAGGACGATGCCCCGAGCCTGGCAGGCGGCCTCGAAGCCGACCATGAACTCGGCTCCCCCGTCGACCTGGATCGCCCGGACCGGGAAGGGGAAGCGCGCCAGCACCTCGGCGAGGAAGGCGATGGCGGTGTCGGCGGTGGCCTAAGCCCGGACGCCGAGGACGACCCAGCGAGAGACGACGTCGATGGCGGTGAACTGACGCCGCTCCACCCCCGGCAGGGGCCGCGGGTGCATCGTGTCGAGCAGGACCAGGGCGCCCGACACCGTCGGCTGGCGCCGCTCGGTCGGTACCCGGGCGGCGTGGGGCCGGACGGGGCGGGGCCGCCGGACCGGCACGGCGCGGGGCTCGACCAGCAGGCGGCGGCGGCGCAGCGAGGCCAGGATGCGGCCGATCATGGACTCGCTGAGCACGATGGGGACGATGCCCGGGTGATGCTGGCCCAGCCCGGGCCCGGCCAGCACCACCCGCGGCTTGGCCTTGCCCATCCGGGGGTGGGCGGTGCGCGGTGCCAGCACGGCCCGCTCCTGGGCGGCGCTCCACTGGTGCCGACCGGTCCGCCTGGGTCGCCGGGCGCGGTCCTCCAGGGTCGTCAGGTCGGCGGGGACGAAGCGGACCCGCCAGCGAGAGACCGTGGCGCGGGAGACGCCGAAGGCCTCCACAGCCGTCGCCACCCCGGCCCGCCGGGGCGTGCTCCACGCAGAGCAACTTGAGGCGGGCCCGGTCGCTCGGCTCCGGCGGCGCCAGCCGGCTCACCACCCGGGGCAGCCGGTGGATCAGCCGCAGACCACCGCCGAGCCCCGTCTGGCCCAGTCGCCGCCGGCTCGCCTTGCTGTGCTTGGTCATGAGAGGGTCTCTTCGCGTCTCGCGGTCGGTCAGCACCACCACGATACCCGGGACGACCCCCTCACTTCATCCCCGCCCCCGTCTCACATGTTCCTGAACGTCCACAGGTGCGCCGGATTCGTGTTTGGGCCGTCATGATGGTGGCCGCTGGGGGGCCGCGGACCTACCGGCCCACACGGGAAGACCACCGCGCAACGATCTAGCGGGCCGAGTTGAACGCGATCGACGAATGCATTCGCCGGTCGCCCCGGCAGTGTGGTCCCGGGCGATCGAGCCGCACGATCCCGGCGCCGGCACAGGGCGGCACCGGGCGCTTCCCTTCGAAGCGGTATAGTGACGGCCGGGAGGGTCGTCCACACGGCAGGGTGATGCTGGCGCCCCGCACGCCCGGGCAGGGCAGGGCAGGGGCGGTCGTGAGGGTCCGATTCGCCGGTGCCGGACAAGGTCAAGGACGGGAAAGGATGTCTTACCGTGATCGATCCGCAGAGGCGAGCCACTCTCGCCGCGCCGGCCTCGCTGGGGCGCGGGCCGATCCGGGTGGTGACCTTCGACCTGTATGACACGCTGATCGAATTGGATCCGCCACGTTGGGTCCGCCTCCAGGTCGCGGCCGAGAAGGTCGGGCTCGGGACGGACCTCGAGACGTTGCGGGCGGCGGACCGGGTCGCGGAAGATTTTTACACTGCCGAGAACGGAGCCCGGCCGATCCGGGACCGGACCGGCGACGAGCTCGAGGCGTTCCGGCTCGCCCACCTGCGCCGCTGGTTGGACGCGGCGGGGATCGACGCCGGCGATGAGGTGCTGGGTGATCTGCGCCGGGCTTACGTCGACGAGTTCGTGGCCGATGCGACGGGCGGCAATTATCGGGTCTTCGACGAGGTCATCCCAGTCCTCGACCGGCTCCGCGACGCCGGGGTCAAGCGGGCCGTGATCTCCAATGCCGACGCCGACGTGACCGAACTCTGCGGGCATTTCGCGTTCGCCGGGTACATGGACGCCATCATCACCTCGGCCCTGGTCGGTTGGGAGAAGCCCGACCCGCGCACCTTCTACGCCGCCCTCGACCACCCCCTCATCGACGTTGCCCCGGGCGATGCCCTCCACGTCGGCGACCAGCCTGGCTCCGATGTCTCCGGCGCGGTCGCCATCGGGATGCGAGCGGCACTGATCGACCGCTACGACCGGCACGACGACGGCGAACAGCCCGCCGTCCGGGTCGAGACCTTGATGGATCTGGCCATCCTGGTCATCGAACACAACAAGCAGACATGAGTGCGAGCGGGGCGGCGGGGAAAGCTCTGTCGGGATGTGCTTGGTAGTGGTCGCGGCGAGCGGTCTATGCCATCGCCCCTGGGTCCCAGGACCGATAGACGATGGGGCCTCCACTTGGACACCCGATGAGACGCTCGGGCGGCCATGAACTCCAGCGTCTCGTTGCGGTGACCGTGCCGGTGATGATCATCTGTGTTGACATATGAGCACACCTGATCTTCAGGGGGAAGTGACGTGGTAGGAGCGGGAGGGAACGTGCCCGATGCGATGACCACCCCGGGCGAGTTCTCGGGCCAGGTGGCGATCGTGGCCGGGGGCTCGCTGGGGATCGGCCGCGCCGCCGCCGTCCGCCTGGCGGCCGGCGGTGCCCGGGTCGTGCTCTGCGGCCGCCGCCCGAACGCCGTCACCGAGGCGGCCGCGCAGATCACCGACGCCGGTGGCGCGGCGGTCGGGGTGGCCGCCGACCTCTCGACGATGGCCGGGGCCAGGGACTTGGTCACGGCGGCGGTGGATCGCTTCGGCGGGGTGGACATCCTGGTCAACAGTGCCGGCATTCAGCGCTACGGCACCGTGGTCGAGACCGACGAGGCCATCTGGGACGATGTCTTCGCGACGAACGTGAAGAGCATGTACCTCGTCTCCCACCTGGCGATCCCGGTGATGCGGGAACGGGGCGGCGGGGCGATCGTTAACGTCTCCTCGGTGCAGGCCTTCGCCAACCAGCCGGGTGTCGCCGCCTACGCCGCCAGCAAGGCGGCGATCAACGGCCTGACGCGGGCGATGGCCCTGGACCACGCCGCCGAGGGGATCCGTGTCAATGTTGTCTGCCCCGGCTCGGTCGATACCCCGATGCTGCGCCACTCGGCCGACCTGTTCCGGGGCGAGAAGTCCCGGGACGAGACGCTGGCCGACTGGGGCCGGATGCACCCCCTGGGCCGGATCGCCCGGGCGGGGGAGGTCGCCGAGGTGATCGCCTTCCTGGCGAGTGACCGGGCCAGCTTCGTCACCGGGGGCGAATACAAAGTGGATGGTGGCCTGATGACCCAGATCGCCTTCGCCCTGCCGCCGGGAACGGACGGGACGGCCGCGACCTGATACGGAATGCGGGGAGATCCTGGACGATCGATCGCCACCGGGTAGGGGAGGACGTTGTAGGGACCGGAGACATCGTACACGGGTGTGCGGGGACAT
>JBBJOE010000397.1:0-2757 GCA_037721765.1 Thermomicrobiales bacterium | reverse complement strand
TCGTCGAGCAGGGCAATGAAGGCTTCGGTCGCCTGGTGGAACAGGGCTGGGCCGCTGAACCCCGATCGCTCCCCGGCCACCGCCAGGTGCGGCTCCAGCGAGCAGAATCCCTGCCAGCCGTCCGCCCGCAGCGCCGCCAGGGTCTCCGGCCACTGGCCGTCGCCCGCCCCGGCGACGGTCACCTCGCCCGTACCCAGGCGGGCATCCTTGACGTGGAGGTAGGCGACATAGGGCCGAAGCAGGCCCCACCCCTCGTCGAAGGGCGTGACCCCGACCTGGACGAAGTTGGCCGGGTCCCAGGCGGCCCGCAGGATCGGGTCGTCGATGGCGCTCAGTAGGTCATGGCAGCGGGCGGGGGTGTCGCCGTAGATGCCTTTCTCGTTCTCGTGCAGCAGGGTCACGCCTCGGTCGCGGGCGTCGGCGACCAGAGTCCCCAGCCGCTCCAGCACCGCCTCGCGGTGGGTGGCGGGGTCGTCGCCGGGGGGGATATAGAAGGAGAAGATCCGGATGAAGGGGGCGCCGAGCCGCCCCGCGACCTCCAGCGCCCGGGCGAACGCCTCCAGATGCGGCTCGAACGGTTCGGTGATCCCGGCCTTGCCGACCGGGGACGCGATCGCGGAGACGGCGATCCCGGCATCCCCCAGCAGCCGCCCGGCCCGCCCGACCTCCTCGTCGTCCAGGGCGAGGACGTTTTTGCCCCAGGCGGCGCGGAACTCCAGGTGCCCCATGCCGAGCGCGAGCAGCGTCTCGGCCTGGATCCCGAGGTCCGGGTCGATCTCGTCGGCGAACCCGCTCAACCGCCACATGGCGTGATCCTCTCACCGGGCGAATGTCTCGGGTGATCGGGACATCTCGTAAAGGTGCCGCTCGCTGAGCCCCGCGGCCCATTCATCCGGCCACCCTTGACCGTCCATACCTGGGAAGGGCGCGGCGAGCAGCGACCCTACAAGGTATATGGTGGAACGGCGGAACGTATCACGCTCGCGACGTCAGTTCGACCGTCCGACCCTCCCGCACCGATTCGTAGGCGGCCTGGATCACCTCCAGGACGCGACGGCCGTCGCGGTGGTCCTGGATCGGCGGGGTGCCGGTGGCGACGCTGTCGACGAAGTGGAGGATCTCCATGTCGAAGACGTTGTTGGCCGGGTTCTCGGGGAAGGCGATCCGGGACGGCTCGGTGAAGCCGCGCGGCTTGGAGAAGACCTCGGTCCGGGTGCCGAAGATCTCGCCCCGCTCGCCGATGACGTGGAACTTCTGGTCGCCGTGGGGGAAGACGAATCCCTCGCCGGTGAAGATCTGGCCAATGGCGCCGTTGGCGAACTTGACCATCACCAGGGCGGTGTCCTCGCCTTCCATGTCGGCGACGAAGGTGTTGGTCATCGCGGTGACCGCGACCGGTTCGGAGCCGGTCAGGTAGAGCAGGATGTAGGTCGGGTGATAGCCCTTGTCGATCAGCATCCCGCCGCCCATCGTCGCCTGGCTGGCCCGCCAGCCGACCATCTGGGTGGTGGGCGCCGGCCGGCCGGGGATCGCGGCGGTCCGGTAGGTCTGGGGGAACTCGTGCGAGCGGACGATGTAGGGCGTTCCCAGGGACCCGGCGTCGATGAACTGCTTCGCCGCCAGGATCGGGCCATAGAACAGCTCGTTGTGGGCGCTCATGTAGGTGATGCCGGCCTTGTCGACGGCCTCGACGATCTGGTCGCCCTCTTCCAGGGTGATGCACATCGGCTTCTCGCAGAGGATGTGCTTCCCGGCCGCCGTCGCGGCCAGGATGGCCCCGGCGTGGAGGTGGTGGGGGAGGCAGATGTCGACCGCGTCGATGTTGGCCTCCCGGATCAGGGCCTGGAAATCGTCGTAGATGGCGGGCCGCTCGCCACCGGCGGCGAGCATGGTGGCCATCAGGCCGGTGGCGTCGGTGCTGACGTCGGAGATGGCCGTCACCCGGGCCAGGTCCGGGATGCGGAGCCACCCCGCGGCGTGGCGATTCCGGGCGATGTTGCCACTGCCGATGATGCCTACGCGGAGCATGTCTGGTCCTCCCTATCCTCTATCTCGTGGTGGTCCTGGTGGTCGATGCGGCCATCTGGCCGCGCACCGTTTCGATCCGGGCTCGATCTTGCCCAGATTCTGGTATGTACGTTTCGCTGCCCGCTCGTCCCTCCCCGCATCTCGACGCTGTCGCTCGGCGATCGTTGCCCACCCTGCGCGTTGACGACGTTTTGTGGGGGCGCTGCTCGCTGCGCCCTGGTGATGGTCCGCTCGTTCAAGCTGTGACACGTTTATTCGCAACCGGGCGCATCAAGCCGTGCCCGTCCGTATGTGGTGTGGATCACCCCGATCGATTCTCAGGGTCGTCCGGTGCCGGTACGGAGTCGTCTTCCCCGAATACTCGCGCCAAGAAGGCCATCTTGGCGGCGACCTGGTGGCTGCCGCCGCCGTCGTGGTGGTTGTAGGGCCAGACGTGGATCTCCTTCGACCCAGCGTAGTGGTTGTGAGCGGCGAAGACGGTCGATGGCGGGCAGACCTCGTCCATCAGGCCCACCGAGAAGCAGGCCGGGGCGGTCGCCCGGGTGGCCAGGGACATGCCGTCCAGGTAGGCCAGGGTGGCGAAGACGCGCTCGACCTTATCACGGTGGATCTGGCAGTAGCGGGCGATCTCGTGATAGGGATTGGAAGCCGTGATCTCGGTCGCCCGCCGCATGTGGCAGAGGAACGGCACGTCCGGCAGCACCGCCGCCAGGCCGGGCACCAGCCCGC
>JBBJOE010000396.1:0-2774 GCA_037721765.1 Thermomicrobiales bacterium | reverse complement strand
CGCGGAGCCCGTTCACGCCCGCCGCCGCCAAGATGAGGACCATCGCCGCCGCCGTCAGGACGCTGATCGGGAGGCCCACCCGTAACGCCAACGGCTCGTAGCGCATCTCGACGGTATGCTCACCGGCGGGGATCGGCACCCCCCGCAGGGCATGGTGGGTCGGCAGTACGTCGACCCGCGCCCCGTCGACGTAGGCTCGCCATCCCCGCTCGTACACCTCACTGACGACGAGCAGGCCGGGACTCGCGGCCGTGGTCACGATGCTGACCGCATCCGGCTCATAGCGGGTCATCCGCGCCGACTCCGCGACTCCCGCCGGGGGCGGCGTCACGTCGGGCAGCGGTCCCTCGACGAGGGCCGTTTGTTAGGGATCGATGGCGCCGGCCGTCAGGAGCGGCAGCGCTCCGCCGTACTCCACCACCCGGACATCATGGACGATCCAGGCGTGCGGCGGCGGGGAGACGCTCTCGTACACGACGACGAGCGGGGTGCGGAAGACCTCTCGCCGGCCGATGGTGAGACCGACCACATCGTCGCGGTCCGGCGGGAGCGTGGCGTCGACGAGGACGTAGCGTACGGAGAGGAGATCGAGGAGCGGGGACCGCACGCCGGTGTGGGCGAGATAGGCTAGGTGGTAGTCCTGCGGCATGCCGTTGAGGGCCGTCAGGAACTCGGCATAGCGGGCCAGTTGCAGCGGGTTGTACCCCTGGATCGTGGAGAGGCCGAGCATGATCGGACGGCCATTGACCAGGATCGCCTGCACCGGCGGCTCGAACCGGCGAGCCATGTAGCTCGCCTGCCGTTGCTGGTCGCCCGGATAGAGGATGCCCCCGTACCCGACATAGCGAAACGGTCCGGTCGTAGCGGCCTGCCCCTGCAGGAAGCCGGCGGCAGTGGTGGCTGGCGCCGTGGTCGTCACTTCCTCGGCCAACGCCTCGTGGCTGACCGGATCGAGGCGCCAATACCGTTCCCAGCTCGCGTCCGCCGGCCAGCCCAGCCATGACCCGGTGAGTTCCAGCCCCGTGGGCTGGATGAACGCCACGGCAACCAGCAGGACCGGCACCCCCGCCGCCAGCCGTCCGGCCAGCGACCGCCGGGATCGGCGTGGCGTGACGAGGACGACGGCGATCAGGATGGTCGCCGCCGCGGCCGCCACCAACGGCGGCCAGTCGAGCGGCCTCTCCGCCCGCGACACGATCGCCGCGGCGATGAGCAGCGGCAGCGAGGATATCGCGATGATCGGCAGCCACCGCCGCCGGCCGCGCCAGCCAGCGAGCGCCTCCACCGCCGCACCGCTGAGCATCGCCGGGCCGATCGCGGCGAGCGAGACCGTCCGCCACGGGTCATGGACGTGCAGTTCCCGGTAGCGCGGGATCAGGTAGAAGATCTGGTGGAGCGGCGTCGTGTCCAGCGCCAAGACCAAGGCGATGACCGTCAGCGGGACGAAGAAGGGGACGGCGAAGCGCTTCCGCGCCAGCGGCGGCGCCAGCAGCGCGAGGGCGATCGCGACGCCACTGAACGCCGCCCGCCGGTCGTCATACCCCGACCCCATGATCTGGGCGAGCAGGTAGTCGAACTCCCAGGGGGGATTCAATATCCCGCCCCCCGGCAGATCCCCGTAGTCGCCCCCGGCGAGGTGCGACTCCGCGTTCGTCGCCAGCCGCGGCCAGATGCCCGCCGCGCCGAGCGCCACGCCGAGCCCGAGCCCGGCGCCGGCCGTCGTCACGGCATCCGTCAGGCGGCCACGCCAGCCCCGGCCGGGATCGTCCGGGGCCAGTAGGGCGCGATATCCGGCGTACGCGCCGACGAGCGGCGGGATGTAGAGCCACCCCTCACCGACCCATCCCGCGAACATCTGGCTGACGGCGAACCCGGTCAGGCACCAGGGCGCCAGGCGGGCTCGCCAGGGCCGGGCCCGCAGCGCCAGCTCGATCCCGATTAGGGCCAGCGGGATCCAGACGACGTACTGGCCGAAGATGAGACAACAGTAGGTGGTCCACTGGAGGACCGGACCGAACGTGAACACTACCGCCGACGTGAGCGCGGCGACCGGCCCCATGCCGAGCACCCGGGCGTAGGCGTAGGTCGACAGCGCGGCGACCGTGAGTTGGATGCCGACCATCACCTTGAACCCGGTCAGGACGGGAAAGAGCGCGAAGGACAGCATCGCCGGGAGATACATCCACCCAGACTCGGGATCACCGGCAAAGGGCGTCCCGCCGAAGACATGGGGGTTCCAGCCTGGCACGTCGAACGCGCTCAGGCGCTCGCCCAGATGGGAGTACCAGGGCACGAAGAAGGTGTAGAGGTCGAACCGCGCCAGCCAGGGGTCGTAGTGGAGGCGATTGCCGACGGTCACGGCGAGCAGCAGGGCGAGGACGCCGAGGGCCAAGGCATCCGAGCGCCAGCGGCCCGGCGTCTCTCTACCCACCTCATCCGGGCGAACCGATGGGCTCACTAGATTGTCACCATCGTTGGGGGGACCCGCACGCCGAGATCCGATCGCCTGGTCGAACGGCCGCGCCGGTTCCGAACGTATCACGACACCCGTGCCCTGTGCCGAGAAGGCGGCGCCCCTGACGCAACGGGGCGACATGGTCGCACAGGATGTCGATCACTCGTCAACGGAGCCGCGTTCGACGGCTATCTGCTGCTCGTGACCGGCGGCGGAGCCCCTCGCGGGCGGCCCCGTCCAATGCGACACCCCCGCATGGTGCATCCCGACCACACGCCGTGGACAGCCCCCACGAGAGGAGAACGATCGTGATCGATGA
>JBBJOE010000395.1:0-2775 GCA_037721765.1 Thermomicrobiales bacterium | reverse complement strand
ACGGACGACGTGAAGGGACCATGGGCGGTCGTCCGAGGCTCGGTAGTGCTCGATGCGTTCTGGCTCTGACCCCATGGGCCGCACGCCGAGAGCCGAGCATTCGTTTCAGACCGTGAAAGAATGAGTGCCGGCCGGGTCTGGAGCCGTTGCCGAAATCCGACCACGCGGATGTGATCCTCTTGGTGGTCGCGCGGCCCCCTGGCATGAGCGGCACCCCCTCAGCCCGTGGTACCGAGCGGCGGGTCCTCCTCGCCGGCAACGTGCTCATTCGAGAGCCCACCGTCGCTGGCCCAGTCTATGCACTGCCAGAATCGTTCGGATGCCCGATCGTCTCGGGTCACTCGACCCAGGGCGGGCGCTCGAACCTCCACCGTTGCGCCATTGTCAGGTTTTCGTCGCCCCATCCAGCTTGTCGTCGGACGCTCGATCATCGCTCGCCAGTCGCCGGGGCCCCGTATCGTCGAGATACCTGCCTGACGACCGCGTTCTGTCGACCGGTCTTGAAGCGTCGAACCCGGGATAGGAACTGACCACTTGAGATTTATCTTATGAACTTGAACACGAACATGACCGGTGCCGCAGCACAGGAACGGACCGTGGCCGGGCGCCACGTGGCTGATCATTCCGACCCGGCCATCCCGCCCGGCTGGGACTACGACCCCTCCGCCTGGGGCCAGCGGCTGCCGATCGTGGCTTTGGCGATGGTCGGGTTCGGGGCGGCGTCCTACCTAGCCCTGTTCCAGTTCGGGATCACCGACACCGTCTGGGAGCCATTCTTCGGAGATGGCAGCCGGACCGTTTTGACCTCGTCCGTCTCTGAAATATTGCCAATCCCGGACGGGGCCCTCGGTGCCCTCGGCTACCTGGCCGACGCGGTGACGGCGGCGATCGGGGGACGGGGGCGCTGGCGACGGATGCCCTGGCTGGTGATCCTGTTCGGCCTGGCCGTCGGGCCTCTGGGGGCCGTCAGCGTCCTGCTGGTGGTCCTGCAGCCGGTCGCCTCCGATGCCTGGTGCTCGATCTGCCTGGTCTCGGCGGTGATCTCGATCCTGCTGATCGGCCCGGCGATGGACGAGGTGCTGGCCAGCGCCCAGCACATCCGCCGGGAGATGGCCCGCGGTACTCCGGCCTGGGACGCCTTCCGCGGCCGGACCCAGGGTGACGCGTGAGCCGGTATCCAGGGAGATCGGGCGGGCATGGACAACGGGACCTGAGAGGAGTTCGTGAATGTGGCCACGGCTGATGAACGTGGCGATCGGTGTCTGGCTGCTGGCGAGCCCCGGCGTCCTCGGCCACGACGGGACCGCCGCCGCGAGCGACATCATCGTTGGCGCCCTGGTCGCCAGTGCCGCCTGCATCGCGATCTGGGAGTCGACCCGGGCGGTCAGGTGGGTCAACGTCCCGCTCGGGGCGTGGCTCGTCGTGTCTCCCTGGCTGCTGCCGGGTGGGACGATGGAATCACGCGTGCAAGGGCTGCTCCTGGGTGCCACGATCGTGGCCCTGGCGACGCGCGGTGGCCGGGTGTCTCACCCATTCGGAGGCGGTTGGCGGGCGGTGTTCGACCCCGCTCGCCTGGCACCGGATCCCGAGGGGCCCGGCCCGGCCAACCCGCGTGGTCCGGACCAAGTCGCGGCAGGTCGGGGGCCGATTGCTCATCCGGTTCCTGGCGCGGCCAGGACGCCCACGGCAGCGCCGACCGCGCCCCATGACGCTATGCCCACCCAGCCGGGCGGCACGGACCAACCACGAGGAGAACGAGACACCATGGCAATATCGGAGACGACGCGACCCGAGGTGGTCGTGGTGACCGGGGCCTCGGCGGGAGTGGGCCGGGCGATCGCCGAGGCCTACGGGGCGCGGGGGGCCAAGGTGGCCTTGCTGGCCCGGGGCGAGGCCGGCCTCGCCGGGGCCAAGGCGGCGGTCGAGGCCGCGGGCGGGACGGCCCTGGTGGTGCGGATCGACGTCGCCGACGCGGCGGCGATGGACCGGGCGGCGGACCGGATCGAGGCCGAACTGGGCCCGATCGACGTCTGGGTCAACAACGCGATGGTCTCCGTCTTCGCGCCGGTGGTAGACATCGCGCCGGAGGATTTCCGGCGCGTCACCGAGGTCACCTACCTCGGGGTCGTCTGGGGGACGATGGCCGCCCTGAAGCGGATGCGGGCCCGGGACCGGGGGGTGATCGTCCAGATCGGCTCGGCCCTCGCCTACCAGGCGATCCCCCTCCAGTCGGCCTACTGCGGCGCCAAGCACGCGATCCAGGGGTTCACCGAATCGCTGCGGATCGAGCTGCTTCACGAGAAGAGCGGGGTCGGCATCACGATGGTCCAGTTCCCCGCCCTCAACACGCCCCAGTTCGATTGGGTCAAGACCACGCTGCCGAACCACCCCCAGCCCGTGCCCCCCATCTTCCAGCCGGAGCTGGGGGCCGAGGCCGTCATCTTCGCCGCGACCCACAGGCCGCGCGAGCTGAACTTGGGCATCCCGACCGTGACCGCGATCCTGGGCAACAAGGTCATGCCCCACGTCGTCGACCGGTACCTGGCCAAGACCAACTTCCAGGCCCAGCAGACGGACCGGCCGATCTCGCCGGACCGCCCCCATAACCTCTACGAGCCGGTCGATGCCGACCGCGACTTCGGGGCCCGGGGCGACTTCACGGAGCGATCTCACACGTTCAGCCCGCAGTGGTGGTACCGGACCAACCGGCAGTGGGTGGTCGCCGGGCTGACCGGGGCGATCGCGGCGGTGGCGATCGTCCGGGGGAGACGGTAG
>JBBJOE010000073.1:0-10639 GCA_037721765.1 Thermomicrobiales bacterium | reverse complement strand
CGCGGCGAGATCGGGCGCGAGGAACAGGGTCATGAACAGGAGCCATCCCTCGCCATACCACCCGTAGAGCGCGACCGAGAGGATGAGCCCGGCGGCGGCCTCGCCACGGAGCAGGGCGGCGGGACCGGTGCGGATCATCGGCACGTCCTCCTCGTGGGTGATAACGGGTGGTCGACCGGCAGCGTCGTCACACGGTGGGACGATCGAGTACCGGGGTGATCGAGCGGAGGTCGCGTCTCGGCGACCGATCGAGCGTGGTCATGGCAACGGGGGAAGAAAGGGTCGTACTCGG
This sequence comes from Thermomicrobiales bacterium, assembly GCA_037721765.1. GTDB lineage: Bacteria > Chloroflexota > Chloroflexia > Thermomicrobiales > UBA6265 > JACCVE01. The sequence continues at coordinate 10,347 of JBBJOE010000073.1, read as the reverse complement.
TCTGAGTAAGCATGCGGCGACCCGGAGCCCACGTCCGGCACCGTGACGTTCCCGGGCAGGATAGAGTATCGCCGGGCGGCCCGGGGCTGGGACGGTCTCGCCGGCAGTGCCCACCCGTTTCTCGTCGTGTGGAGAGTGACGACGGTAGTGACCGTGAGGGGAGGACAACCGATGGCACGATCCGAACGGCAGCGGGTGCGGGAGATCTACGATCGCCGGGCTTCGTCCTACGACCGGACGGTCGGATTCGGGGAGCGGGTCATCATCGGGGGGCTGCGGGCGGCACTGGCGGCCGAGCTGCGGGGGGACACGCTGGAGATCGCGATCGGCAGTGGGCTGAACCTGCCCTGGTATCCGGATCGGGTCGGGCGGGCGATCGGGGTGGACCTCTCGCGGGGCATGCTGGCCGAGGCGCGGCGGCGGGGCCGGCCGGGGGGAGCGCCGCTGCTGTTAGCCCAGATGGACGCGGGCCGGCTGGCGTTCCGGGACGCCAGCTTCGACACCGTCGCGATCAGCCTGGCGCTCTGCACCGTGCCGGACCCGGCGCGTGCGCTGCGGGAGGCGGCGCGGGTCTGCCGTCCGGGTGGGCGGGTCGTGCTGCTGGAGCATGTCCGCTCACCATATCGACCGGTGGCCCTGGCGCAGCGCGTGCTTTCCCCGCTCCAAGAGCGGATGCTGGGCTGCCACCTGGACCGGGAGACCGATGACCTGGTCCGGTCGCTCGGGTTCCGGATCGTGCGGGAGCGGCGGCGTCTCTTCGATGTCGTGCAGATGCTGGTGACGGAGCCAGACGGAGTCGGAAGACGGGAGTCGGAAGACGGGAGGCGGTAGACGGGAGTCGGGAGGCCAACAGGGGATAGGGGTGTCCCATGGCGGGTAGTCGGCCGGGGGACGGTGTGGGGAGGGGCGGATCGCCTAGACTCTCCGGGAAATGACTGCCGGGCGGGCCGATGGCGGGTTTTCGAGGGGAACGTGGTCCCGGCCCGATTACCGAGGGGGCGGCAGGGGCTGGCTAGACGATACGCGACAGGCGCTATCCGGATAGGTGATGGGAGGACAAGTCATGGGAGATCGCACCGACATGAAGGCCGAGCCGGACCGTAACCCGATCGACAGGCGGGGGAGTGCCCACAACATCGGGCAGACGGACCCGCCGACCTCGCCGCGGACGCCGGGTGGCAGCCGCTCGCCCCAGCACCCGGGCGCGACGCCGGACCGCTCGACGATCCCGGGGCACGGTGCGCTGCCGGTGGGCCGGCCGGGGGAGGTCCGGCGGCCGCTGAGCCAGTACGGGACCGCGCAGGAGATCATGAGGGTCTACGCCCCCGCCCCGGGGGAGGCGATGGACCCGTCTCGCTTCGAGCAGGCGACCGCGTCGTACGAAGAGATGCGCAAGGCTTACCCGGCCCAGGCGACGCCGCTCCGGCCCGGGCCGGGCTTCGCCCTGACGACGGGGGACCGGATCGCCAGCGAGACCCAGGAGATCGGTGGGCCGACCCCGGCCGCGCTGGCCGCCCAGGCGGGGGGCGACCAGGCCAGCGGCACCCCGGGCGCGGACCGGGGCAGCGCGGCGACGGGCGGCCCGGCAGTCGGGTCCGCCGATCCCGGCCAGGTGACCGGCGGTCCGGTGACGCCGGTCGAGTCGGGTGACCCGGCCCGGGCCGTCCAGGACGCCGCGAACCCGATCTCGGGCGGCGCCCGGCCAGGCCCGGACCGGGGGGAAGCCGCCGCTCCCCATCCGGGCGACCGGGACAGCCCGGCCGGGGTCCTCTCGGCCGACCGGCCGGACCGCTCGGCACCGGGCCAGAGCCCGCGGGCGCCGGGATCGCCACCGACGACCGCGCCGTCCTGAGGCGGTGGGGACCGGGGCACCGCGTGGGCATGTCATGGCCGGTGACCAGATCGATGACCGGGAATTCGCGTAGGTCGCGGCAGAGTCGCCCGCGAGTCGATCGTGCCGCGGCGGCGCCCGTCGCCCGCGGTGACCTTCCCCGCCGTCCGAGGTGAACGATCGGGGGTGTTCACCGGATAGGGCGGGACGCGCTATGGGCGACGTATGATGTGAGGCAGAAAACGTTTCCACGGTGATGGCGCGTGGTCGTGAGTAGCGGGAGAACACGAAGTTCTCCCCTACTCGATCAGTACACTCCTTTCACCATCTCGGCGGCGGATGGTCGTCGTGGCCGGGCCGGGAGAGTTCCCAAGCGTGAACGCGTGACGGGCATCCTTCGAATGGGCCGGCGGGTTGGGGCCGGAGTGACCGGGGGATTGGGCCTACGGTACAATGGTGAGGAAGGTGGGAGGGTCTGGGGCCCGCCGCGGGCGCCGGTCCGCCCGGTGATCGCGTCCGTCGATCGCTCGGTGGTACGACCGGGCCGGGGTGAGGCGCCGTCCCTGCCCGCCAACGTCGCCGCTCCGACCCATTTGTCCCGGGGCACCGTTCGCGGCACCGTCCGCCGGTCGCTGTCCCACACGATCGCAATGAGGCCACAGCATGGCGACGACCCAAGGAACGGGGAAGAAGCGACGGCAGGCCGGCAGCAACGGGACGGGGGCGAACGGCACCGGTTCGGAGGAGGAGCAGGCCGCTGGCCAGGGCTCCCGGCAGGATTCCGGACAGGCGGAGGGCCAATCGCTGGACCAGGGCCGGCTGATGGCGCTCTACCGCCAGATGGTCGGGGTCCGGCTTTTCGAAGAAGCTTGCCAGCGCGGGTTCAGGCGGGGCAAGATCGGTGGGTACCTCCACGTCTATATCGGCCAGGAGGCCGTGGCGCTGGGGTTCCTCGATGCCTTCCGGCCGGGGGACCGGGCGATCACGGCCTACCGGGACCACGCCCACGCCCTGATCCTGGGCAGTGAGCCGAAGGCCGTGATGGCCGAACTCTATGGCAAGGGGACCGGCCTGGTCGGTGGCAAGGGGGGGTCGATGCACCTCTTTGATGTCGCCAATGGCCTGATGGGCGGCTACGGCATCGTCGGGGGACACATCCCCCTCGGGGTCGGGATGGCCTATGCCCAGCGGTACCAGGGCAGCGAGAACATGGTCCAGCTCTACCTCGGCGATGGTTCGATGCACAACGGCGCCTTCCACGAGGCGGCCAACCTGGCTGGCCTGTGGGGCCGGGACGGCATGAATCCCTGCCTGTTCATCATCGAGAACAACCAGTACGGGATGGGCACCAGCGTCGAGCGGTCGACCGCGATGACCGACCTGGGGGCCAAGTTCGACTCCTACGCGATCGAGCACGAGCGGGTCGACGGGATGGACGTGGTGGCGGTGATCGAGTGCGCCCACCGGGTCGCCCAACAGGTCCGGGTGACCGGGAAGCCCTACGCCGTCGAGGCGATGACCTACCGGCTGGTGCCGCACGGCGCGGGTGACTTCCTGGAACGGTACCGGACCAAGGACGAGATCGCGGAGTGGCGGGAGCGGGACCCGGTCGGGATCCTGGAGCGGCGGGTACTCGAGGCGGGCTCCGTGGAGGACGACCTCGCGGCGACCCGGGCCGAGGCGAAGGCCGCCGTCGAGGAGGCCGTGGCCTTCGCCGACGAGAGTCCGGAACCGGACATCTCGACGCTGCGGACCGATGTCTACGCCGACCCCGCCGACGTGCGGGGATAGAGACACCGCCCGGAAGAGACCCGCCCGGAAGAGACCTGGCCGGACCGGGGCCCGATCCCCATGTCGAACTGGCCGACGAATCCCCACCCCGAGAAAGGACCCCCTGGCATGGCTGTGATGACCTATCGCGAGGCCCTCAAGGCCGCGATGGTCTCCGAGATGGAGCGCGACGAGTCGGTCGTGATGCTCGGTGAGGACATCGGCGTCTACGGCGGCACCCACCTGATCACCGATGGCCTGATCGACAAATTCGGTCCGAAGCGGATCATCGACACCCCGATCGCCGAGGGCGGGTTCACCGGGGCGGCGATCGGGATGGCGATGCTCGGGATGCGCCCGATCGTGGAGATGATGACCTGGAACTTCTCGTTCCAGGCCTCGGACCAGATCATCCAGAACGCGGCCAAGCTGCGCTACTTCTCGGGCGGCCAGGTCTCGGTGCCGATGGTGATCCGGGGTCCGAACGGGGGCGGCGTGCAACTCTCGGCCCAGCACACCCACAGCCTGGAGGGATTCTACGGCCACTTCCCGGGGCTGAAGGTGGTCTCCCCGGCGACGCCGGCCGACGTCAAGGGGATGATGCTCAGCGCGATCCGCGACCCGGACCCGGTGATCTTCCTCGAGGCCGGGGCGCTCTACTCCACCAAGGGCGAGGTCCCCGACGGGGACGAGGCGGTCCCGTTCGGGCAGGCCCGGGTGGCGCGCGAGGGCACCGACGTGACCCTGATCGCCTACGGGCGGCAGGTGAACCTGCTGCACCGGATCGCGGACACGCTGGCCACCGACGAGGGGGTTAACGCCGAGATCATCGACCTCCGCTCGATCCGGCCGTTCGACGAGGCGACGATCGTGGCCTCGGTCAAGAAGACCAACCGGGCGGTGGTCGTCCAGGAGCAGTGGCGCTGGTTCAGCGTCGCTAGCGAGGTCGCCGCGATCATCCAGGAGCAGGCCTTCGACGACCTCGACGCCCCGGTGGAACGGGTCAGCGGCGAGGAGGTCCCGGCGCCGTACGCCCGGAACCTCGAACTCGCCGCCTTCCCCGGCGAGCGGCAGATCATCGACGCGGTCCACCGCGTGCTGTACCGGAGGACCTAGCGATGCCGAACGTGATCATGCCGAAGATGGGCGACGCCATGGAGGAGGGAACGCTCCTCAAGTGGTTGAAGGCCGAGGGGGACGACGTCGCCGAGGGGGACCCGATCGCCGAAATCGAGACCGACAAGGTGACCCTCGAGATCATGGCCGAGAACGCCGGCACGCTGAGCGAGCGGATCGCCAGCGAGGGCGACAGCATACCCGTCGGCGAGCCGATCGCGGTGATCCTCGGGCCGGGCGAGACGGCCCAGGCTCGCCAGGCGCCGGTCGAAGCGGCCGCCCAGGTGGCCGCCGCGACGCCACAGGTCGCCGAGGAGGTGCCCCGGGCGATGATCGACGGGGGGAGCGACGGCGCGGCCGGCGGGTCGGGGTCGGGTGCGACGACGACCGGCACGATGCCTCGTCAGGCGGACCAGCCCGCCACCCGGGACACTGACGACGAGGCGACGGATGAGGGGTCGGTCCTCCCCTCCCCCGTCACGACCGCGTCGAACGGCGCCGCACCGGATAACGCGGCGGCGGTTCCCGTCCGGGACGCCGGCGAGCGGCTGCGGGCCTCTCCCGTCGTCAAGCGGCTGGCGGCCGAGCACGACATCGACCTCCGGCACGTGACGGGCACCGGGCCGGGCGGCAGGATCGTCAAGGACGACGTGATGCCGTTCGTCACCGGGGCGAAGCCGAAGCCCGCGGCCCGGGCGGCCGCGGCGGCCCCCGCTGCCCCGGCGGCCAGCCCCGCGATGGCCCCCTCCCCCACCCCGGCCCCGAGCGGGGCGGACGACGCCCAGCCGGCGGCGCCGGCGGCCGCACCGGTCACGGCACCCGGGCGCCCGGCGGCGGTCCCCCACGACCTGAGCCGGATCCGCCGCACCACGGGCCGCAGGATGGCCGAGGCGAAGCGAGAGATCCCCCACTTCTACGTCAGCGCCACGGTGGACATGGGCGCGGCGGTGACCTTCCGGGAGCAGGTCAACGCCGGGGCGCCGGACGATGCGTCGAAGGTCTCCTTCAACGACCTGATCGTCAAGGCGGCGGCACTAGCCCTGCGGGAAGTCCCGGCCCTGAACGCCTCGTTCGAGGGGGACGCGCTCTACGATCACCCGAACATCGACATCAACATCGCGATCGCCCTCGACGGTGGCCTGATCGCGCCCTTCATCCCCGATGCCGACCAGAAAAGCCTGGGGGCGATCGCCCGGTTGTCCAAGGACCTGATCAACCGGGCCAAGACCGGCGGGATCAAGCCCGAGGAGTACCAGGGCGGCACCTTCACGACCAGCAACCTGGGGATGCTGGACGTCGACCAGTTCATCGCCGTGATCAACCCGCCCCAGGCGGCGATCCTGGCGATCGGCTCGATCACCAAGGTGCCGGTCGTCCGGGGCGACGAGATCGTGGTCGGGCACCAGATGACGCTGGCGGTCTCGGCCGACCACCGGGCGGTGGACGGGGCGATCGTGGCCCGCTTCCTCCAGGTGGTGCGGCGGTCGCTGGAGCAGCCGATGCTGCTGGCGCTCGGGTAGGCCTGCCGCCGCACCGTGGGCGTGGGGGGGTGACTCCCGTCGATCCCGGCCGCGATGCCTGGCCGGTGCCCGTGCCGTATGGATGCGGGTGACGCCGATGAGGATGCCAAAGAATCACGCCTGGCAGGCGATCGGCATGGCCGGCGTGGACCAATGCGATCACGCCGCGCGATGCCGGGTGTGACGACGAGACGATCGAGGGGGGAACGGCACACCGTGCCCCCCTCTCGCGTGAGCGGGCGGGGCGGGGAAAGCAGATGTCGGGCTTCGAGTGGTTCCTGCTCGTGGTGGTGGTCATCGGACTGCCCCTCCTGATCGCGGTGGTGGTCACGCTGTGGACCCTCGAACAAGCGCGTCAGCGGCAGCGCAAGAACCGCAAGCCGTCCGGTGCGGCGCGTCGTCCGGCCCGGGTGCGGTCCGGTGCACCATCACTCGACCCGACTCTGGTGGGGGTCGATGCCCCGTCGGGCGACGCGGTACCCGATGGCCCGCGGGACGGTACGCCGGACGGGCACCCGGACGGCAGATCCGGGTCGACCCCGGGAGCCGATGCGGGCGATGGCGAAACGCGACACGTGGGGTCCGGGTCCGAATCTGCCCCAGACGCCCCTTCCCCAGAATCGTCGTCATCCTCGGACACGTCCTCGTCGTCGTGATCGAGGGGAATATCGCGTCAGTGGCGGCGGCGCCCGGGGTCTTTCGATCCGGGTGACCGCCGGGTGGAGGGCTCCCGGATCGGGGCCCGCGTCGGGGTCTCCGGGCGGGCTGTCACGGCCACCCGGCAGGCCAGCCCTCGCCGAGCGGTGACCCGCCGGAGGCGAGGGGACAGCGTGGATTTGGGCCTATTGGGCTAAGCCGCGGCTTGAGTCGCCGCCGGCGATCTTCCTAGAATGCATCTCAGACGACACGTGCGCGTGGTCGGCCTCACCAGGCCGTTGCCGTCGTGGTGCGCATCGGCGCCTCCACGGCGCCGTGCGGGTGACGTCACCGGGCGTACCGCGATGCCGTCGCGAGAAGCTAGCCTCTATCACGTCAGGGAGTCCGCCGTGGAGTTACGCGAGGTCTTCAGCACCGTGCAGGGCAGCTTGGACCGCGGCGAGTACGGGACCGTGGTCGATGCCTGCACGCGGGTGCTCGACATCTACCCATCGTGCGTCACGGCCCACCGGATGCTGGGCGAGGCCTGGTTGGAACAGGGCCAGGTGGATCCCGCCCAGGAGCACTTCGCCCGGACCCTGGCGATCGACCCGGCGAACGTGGTGGCCCGGTTGGGGTTAGGCGTGGTCGCGGAGGAGCGGCACGACCTGGCGACGGCCTACAAGCATTACCTCAATGCCTGGGAGGTCAACCCCGTCCTCGACCAATTGCGGGACGAATTGGTCCGGGTGCAGGGGCATCTCGGGGGGGATGCCCGGATCCACCCCACCCGCTCGGCGCTGGCGGTGATCTACGGCCGGGGTGGCCACCGGGAACGGGCGTTGCGGGAATGGCAGGTGGTCGTCGGGGCCGACGCCAACAATGTCCGGGCCAGCCTGGCGATGGCCGAGCTGCTCTGGGAGATGGGGTTCACGGCGGCGGCCAAGGCGACCTGCGACGGCGTCCTGGCCCGGCTGCCGGAGGCCGCCCGGGCCCTGCTGATCCTCGCCGCGATCGACGAGCGACAGCGGGGGCACATCGCGCGGGAGACGGTGGAACGGTACCTGGCGGTCGACCCGGCGGCCGAACTCGCGGCGTCGTTCGTCGAGAGCCATGCTGGCACAACGCTCGGCGGCATCATGGGGGCCCCGGTCACGATCGACGAGGGAGCGCTCTTCGCGCCCGCCGGTGGCGATGCGACCCCCGAGGCACGACAAGACGTGGTGGTCGAGGCCCCACGCTCGTCTCCCCTCCCCCGCAGGCCATCGTTGGTGGCGCCCGCCAGTTCCCAGATCGCGGCGCCCGACCTCTGGGGGGTCGCGGAGACATCGGCCGGTTCCGGCATGACCACGGACGCCGGACGGCCCGTCGAGCCGTTCGCCTGGGACGACCTGACGAGCCAAGTGGGGGGGGCATTCACGGACGGGCCGGGGATCGCGGCGGGCAGCGCCAGGGGCACGACCAATCTGATCGGCTCGGGCACCGGGATGCTCAGCGGTGACGACCTCGACGCCGTCTTCGGCCGGGACTTCCCCCCTGCGTCCCCGGCCCCGGCGCCCCGCCCGTTTTCGGCCGACACGAACGCATCCATGGAGTACCCGTTCTCGCTCGACGACGATGTGCCGGCTTCTGACCCCCTCGCGGGCATGGCGTCCGCGACGGACCGGAACGGCGCCCGGCCGTTCCCCTCCTCCCGGACCGATGTGGACGACCTGGGGGTAACGCCCTTCTCATTCGATCTCGACCCAGCCTCGCCGGGCACGGCGGCGACATCCTTCGGAGTGGACCTCACCGGTGACGTGATGGGGACGAGCGACCTGCGATCGGCGTTCGACTTCGCCCTCGAGGCCGAGATCGAACCCTTCGGCTTCGACCTGGACGCCACGCTGCCCAACGCGACCCAGAATGCGTTCGGGTCCGGCGGCACGACCCTATCCGGCGCCGGTCGGCCGGCGCCCGCGGCCGGCGATCCCTTTGGCCTGGCGACCGACCCGATCTCCAGCCAAGTCTCCAGCGCCTTCTCCGGCTGGGATGCCCTGATGGGAAGCGCGGGGGCCGGCGGCGGCGCCCGGGCCGTCGCGCCGTTCGACCCCGGAGCATTCACGCCCTTCGATGTTGAATCGTTCGCGCCACCGGAGGACGCATTCGCATCTCTTCCCGAACCTGTCGTCCCACGGGCCGAGGCGTTCGCGGCTCCGGCCGATGTGTGGGCGACCGTCGAGGCGACGCCGACGCCCGCGCCCCCGATGACGGGGGAGCCGGCCGCGCCGCGTCAGGACATGATGATGCGATCCGGCCCGTCCCCCTTCCTCCAGGACGACGGGCAGATCGACCTCACGGTCGGCTGGGACGACCTCGACCGCGCCCTGGCGGACGCGACGCCACCGGCCGCCTCGGTCGAGGGGTATGACGACCTGCTGCTCGACCTGAGCGCGGATGGGATCGCCCCGCTGGAGATCAGCGACCTGGCAGATGATGACTCTTGGGAGCCCTTGTCAGCTGATGATTGGGACACGGAGGAGGCGCCCGTCGCGACGGCCCCCGCCCCGCTGCCCCCGATCGCTCCCCTCGCGGTCGAGCGCGTCGCCCATGATGCCTGGGATGACGCGCTGGCGATGCGGGCGGATCTCGACATGAGGATACCGGACGACGCGACGCCGTTCGACTTCGCCGGGCTCGATCTCGGGGACGGGGCGGACGCGAATGTCTCCTCCCCGGCCGCGGGCTCCGGCGATGCCGCGCTCCGGATCGCCGCGGGGTGGGACGACATCGACGCGGAATTGGCGCGGGCGATTCCCCGTGGCTCGATGAACGGGTATACGGAGCTGTTGAAGAATCTCGACTCCGAACACCCGATGCCGTTCCCGGCGACCGGGTTCGGTGGGACGGACGCGGATGTCGATCCCCTCGCCCCGACGGACGTGGCGGGCGCCCAGATCGACTTCGAGGATCTCCTGGCGGTGACCAGCGAGGACCGCACCGCACCCCTGAGCCACCCTGGCCCACTGGGGGCCGCCATCGAATCGTTGGCGGACGTATCGACGGACCCGGGACGCCCCGGCCAGGTGGAAACCTGGGAAGGGGACCCGGCGGGGCCCACCGGGTTGGAGGCGAGCGCGGGCGGCCCCGGCGCCGATCGGGGGATGGACCCGTTCAGCTTCACCGACGATCGATCGGCGGCCAGCCAGACTTCCCAGTTCGACGCCTTCGACTTCTCTGACCTCGATGGGCCGGGTTCCTCTGCCCCGGCCGGCAGCGTGGCGCCCGGCGACGACGCGATCGCCCTGTCGTGGGAGGCATTGCTGGCCGACGACAGCGACCGGGCCACGGTTCCCCTGTTCTCCGGCAGTGAGGCCGCGACCGCGGCGCTGTTCTCCGCGACCGAGTCGGACGTGAGCCTCCCCGAACGACAGGCCGAAATCGGGATGGGCCGCGCCGCGTCACCGGACGCATCGCGCGCGCCATCGCCATCGC
>JBBJOE010000394.1:0-2783 GCA_037721765.1 Thermomicrobiales bacterium | reverse complement strand
CTGCACACCGGCACGAGGTCGGGGATCCGGTGATCGACACCCGCCGATCGGCGATCGCGACGAGGGAGTTCCCATGAGCGCACCACCCGCGAAAGAAGTCGTCCTCGACCGGACCGGCGCGGTCGTCCTCCCCGACCTCCAGCGGGCCAAGGGCGTCTGGGGCAACTTCAAGGGCCTCATGTTCAAGAAGACCATCCCCGCCGGCTACGGCCTCCTCTTCGCCCCCGCCCAGGGCATCCACACCCAGTTCATGCGCTTCCCGATCGACCTGATCTTCCTCGACGAGGCCGACCGCGTCACCAAGGTCCACGCCGCCATCCCCCCCTGGCGCTTCGACGTCACCCGCGCCGCCGCCGTGATCGAATGCCTCCCCGGCACGGCCAAGGCCCAGGACATCCGGGTCGGCGACCAGCTCACCATCCGAGTCCCATCCACGGACTGACCACCGAAGTCCATGCCCTCCGCAATCGCGGCTCCAAACAGCCGGACAACACCGCCCGACCGCCACATCCTCGACTAGGGCTCCGTGCCCCCTTACTGGTCCGACCGACCGATGCCGCACCGGCCGATCATCCGCGGGAACGACCGTCCACTTCCCACCACCCACCACGGAGGAGAACACGCGTTGGACACCGACGTCTCCGCGGCCACCGGGCCTGGACCTACCGGGAACGGCGTGGCGACCTACGCCCGCGCCGTCGCCGCCCACACCCCGACCCCCGGGGGCGGCTCGGTCGCCGCCGTCGTCGGCGCCCTCGCCGCATCCCTGACCGCCATGGTCGGCCACTACTCATCCGGCCGGCCGGTGCCGTCCGCCCCGGATGCGGCGACCGCACGTGGCGATACCGCGCCCGCCGCCGGGCCCGCATCCGGAGCCGTGACGCGGACCGCTGGCGACCCGCCCGCCCCCGGCGCCGCCTCGCGATCGACCGGAGACGGTCACGCCGATCCCTTTGCCGCCACGGTCGCGGCGTCCGACGACCTGCGCGAACGCCTCCTCGCCCTCGCCGCCGCCGACGAGGCCGCCTACGGCGCCTACATCGCCGCCACCCGCCTCCCCAAGGGGACAGACGCCGAGAAGACCGCCCGCCGCGCCGCCCTCCAAGCTGCCCTCGCCGGCGCCGCCGAGGTCCCGCTCGCCGTCGCCCGCGCCGTCCACGGCCTCCACCCCCACCTCGCCGCCCTCGCCGCCGGGGGAAACCCCCACGTGCTCTCCGACGTCGTCGTCGCCGCCCTCTGCGCCGAAGCCGCCGGCCGCGCCGCCCTCGTCAACGTCCGCGTCAATGCCCGGCTATTGAAGGACAAGGAACGCGGCCGGGCCTACCTCTCCGAGGCCGATGATCTCGAGAGTACCCTCCGCGCCTGGACCGGGGACGTCATCATGGTCGCCAACGCCCGAGCCTGACCGATATTGCCCCCCTCCCGCTGCCCGCCGCCATACCGCCCGCCCGAGCGGCACCCGCCGGGCACGGCACGATGCCGGCTGGGTCGATCCGCCCTGCCGCGAAAGGCACCCCGGACATGGACATCACGCCCGCCACCTGGGATCACCGTCTCGCCGCCCTCTGGGCATCCCTCGACGACTTCGCCCAGAACGACTTCCGCGCCAGGATGGACCATCTCATCGCCGAGCTATCCCCGGATGACCCCATCGGCCTCTTCGAGCGGGCCGCCGCCCTCGACTCCACCGGCCACTCCGACCTCGCCGTGCCACTCTATCGCCAGGCCCTCGAACAGGGTCTGTCCGGGCTCCGTCGTCGCCGGGCCGTGATCCAACTGGCTAGCTCGCTCCGCAACCTCGGCCAGTCCGGCGAGAGCGTCGCCCTGCTGACCGCCGAGCGAGACGCCCCGTCCGACGAACTGGACGATGCCGTCACAGCCTTCCTCGCCCTCGCCCTGGTCGATGTCGGCCACGAGCGAGCGGCGATCTCCCTCGCCCTGTCGGCCCTGGCCCGTCACCTACCGAGATACCAGCGTTCCGTGGCGAACTATGCCCGGCTCCTCGACGGCGGCACGTCCTGACGGCGGTCGTACGTGACCTCAGACCAGCCGGTGCGCGAGGCACCCACGGGCCGTCTCTCTCATCCCGCCATCTGCCGCGACCGGTACTGGATCGCCTCCGCCAGGTGCCGGGCCGACACCGGTCCCTCGCCGTCCAGGTCGGCGATCGTCCGGGCCAACTTCAGGACCCGGTGGTAGGCCCGCGCGGAAAGGTTCATCTGCTTCACCGCCGCCTTGAGCAGCTTCTCCCCCGTCGCGTCCAGCGTGACGTGTTCCCCCAGCGCTTTCGGCCCGATGTCGGCGTTGGTCACCGAGGTCGTCCCCTCGTAGCGGGCCGTCTGGACCTCCCGCGCCCTCGCCACTCGGGCCCGTACCGCCTCCGACGCTTCCCCGGCCCGCTTGTCGGCCAACTGCTCGTACTCCACCCGGGGCACCTCCAGGTGGATGTCGATCCGGTCCAGCAGCGGCCCGCTGATCCGCTTCTGGTACCGCCCGATCGCGTGGGCCGAGCAGCGACACTCGTGCGCCGGGTCGCCCAAATACCCGCACGGGCAGGGGTTCATCGCCGCCACGAGGGTGAAATTGGCGGGAAAAGTGACCGTCCCCGCCGCCCGGGCCAGCGTCACCTTGCGGTCCTCCAGCGGCTGCCGCAGCATCTCCAGCGAGCTGCCGCTGAACTCCGGCAGCTCGTCCAGGAACAGCACTCCCCGGTGCGCCAGGCTGATCTCCCCTGGCCGCGGCCACGACCCGCCCCCGATCAACCCGACCGCGCTGGTCGAATG
>JBBJOE010000393.1:0-2786 GCA_037721765.1 Thermomicrobiales bacterium | reverse complement strand
GCCCGTGGTTCCGGGGCACGACCCCGACCACCCGCTGGCCCCGCGGCGCCCGGCCGTAGCGCGGCGTCATGGCCAGGTTCGTCCCGCTCTCGGCGACGAAGACCAGGTCGGCCGGGTTCACGCCCGCCATCTCGGCTCGCCACGACGCGCGCTTCGCCGCATCCCGCTCACTGGCCCACACCGTTTTTGTTGACCGTGATGCCGAAGCCGCGCTGGACCCGCGACATGGTCGCGACGCTGACCCGGACGTCGTGGGCATCAGCCCACGGCTCGCCGTGGTCCTCCAGCCGGACGTCGGGGTGGGCGGCGACCTGGGCCCGCATGGCCGCCGCCTGGTCGGGGCCGATGCTCGGTGTCCGGCCGGGTCGTGGCCGGGGCCGGAGGTCGCCCGTCTCGCGGCGCTGCTGCTGCCAGCGGCTGATGGTGCTCGCCCCGACGCCGAAGAGGCGGGTGGCCTCGGCCGCCCCCAGGCCGACGTCGATCGCCCCCAGGCCGGCGTCGATCGCCCGGAGCAGCCGTTCACGGAGGTCCACTGAAGAGGGCTTCATCGCCCCAATCCTCGCACGACCCCATCGTATCCGCAAACCGCTCTAATCCTCGGCCAATCCTACTTCCGTAGGACGTAATCGATCCCGTCTTCGAGCGCCGTCGGAGAGCGGCCGATCAACTCGGCGGTCGCGCTGTGGTCGGTGCTGTTGTCGAGGGCCAGCATCTTGAGCTGCTCCTCGGTGACCGGGGGCCGGAGGGCGGCTGGGAGGGGCTTGGAAAGTTTCACGATCGGCATCATCAGACCGACGGGGATGTGGACCTTCGGCTTCTTCTTGCCAAGTTTGGCGGCGATGACATCGAGCAGTTCCTCGTAGGTATAGATCTTGGCTCCGCCCAATTCGTAGATCTGGCCGCCCGTGGCGGACGGATCATCGAGGGCGCGGCGGAAGGCCTCGGCGACCTCCTCGACCCGGACCGGCATGAATTTTGACGTTCCGGCCCCGACTACCGGGATGACTGGCGCCTTGCGGATCAGGCCGGCGAGTTGATTGATGAAGCCGTCGCCGGGTCCGAAGATGACCGAGGGGCGAAAGATGGTCCAGGTTAACCCTGACGCCTGGACGGCCTGCTCGGCCTGCCACTTGGCCCGCATGTAGGCGAACCGGTCGTCGTCCCGTGCGCCCATAGCGCTCATGTGGATGAATCGGCCCACCCCGGCTCGCTTGGCCTCGTCGACCACGTTGACGGTACCGCGGTGGATGACGCCGTCGAAGGTGGCCCCGCCCTCCTCGGCGATGATCGCGACGAGGTGGACCACGGCCGAGCAGCCGTCCATCGCGCCGCGCAGGCTGGCGGCGTCGGTCACATCGCCCTCGACTAACTCGATCCCAACGCCGGTGGCCCGGGCAGCCTTGGCCTTGTCACGAACGAGGAGGCGAAGTGGGCGGTCGATCGCCTGGCGGATCGCGCTGCCGACGAAGCCGGTGCCGCCGGTCAGGAGCACCGGGCCAGCGGGGGACCTCGAGGATGCGGTGGGAACGGAGACGTTGATGTCCATAGGTCCTCCGGGATCGGTGGGGCCCTGTCCGGGGCGATCGTCGCCCCAGTCAGTTTACGTCGCCATCCCGTCCCGCGCGTCGGCGGCCTGGGCGAAGATCTGGAGCCGGGCCGGATCGACCGCCATCGCGTTCCGTCCAAGGGAGCGGACCAGGCCGTGCTCCTGCAACTCGAGCAGCTTCCGGGTGACGGTGACCCGGTTCGAGCCGATCATGTTGGCGAGGCTCTGGTGGGTCAGCGGCAAGGTGATCGAGGTCATGCCGTCCGCGGTCGGGCGCCCGAACTGACGTGAGAGTTGGAGCAGGGTCGTGACCAGCCGGACCGAGGTGTCCCGAGCCAGCAACTGTTCGACCAGGGTCTGGACCTCGGTCAGCCGCCGCGACATCCCGGATACCACGGCCGAAGCCAGGTCGGGGGAACGGGAGATGAGGCGGGACAAATCCGACGCATCGACGATGGAAATGGTGGCCTCGCTCATCGCCTCGGCCGTGATCCCGGTGGAGAGCCCGTCGTACGATTCTTCCTGGGTGAAGAGCGTGTTTGGCCCCAAAATGCCCAGGTTGACGGACCGCCCATCGTGGAGCGCCTTGAAGAGCCGGACGCTGCCTGTCCGGACCACGTGAAAGAGGCCGACGCCCTGGCCGGGAGCGAAGATGATTTGGCCACGGTGGAACGTCACGGTCTCGGGGCGTTGGTGCTCACCGTCGCCGTTGTCCGACGGGCCCGTCGAACGGGGCAATGTGCTCGGCCGAATGCCGTCGGGAAGGGCGACGCTCGGGCGAACGAGGGGCGCGGCGCGGCGAGCAACCGGCAAGGCGGTGACGGCCAGCGTCCGGGCGGTGGAGCCATCTCTGGCGGCGAACTTCTGCATAACGGGTTCACTCCTAATCAATGGTGCCTCGCGTGGTGGAGGCGGCCCGGCGAGGACACCCTGAGCGTCCGGAGCACGAGATCTCCTGGAGCCCATTGCCATGACGGCATTTTACACTCGAACGATCCAATCTGTCAACCCTTTGCACACCCTTTGGGCAGATTGGGGATGATCCCGTCGTGATTTCCCAACGCACGGAGAACGCAAGATGGCGACCGCGCCGTGGCATGCGAGATGCTAGAAATTGGCATCCGTCGCACCGCGCGGTGAGATGGTTGGTTCATACTATCGAAAGGGAGATCCCTGATGAGCGACTCCAGCCGGGACCGGATCGATGGCAAAATGGATGAGGTCGGCGGCCAGGTAAAGG
>JBBJOE010000392.1:0-2789 GCA_037721765.1 Thermomicrobiales bacterium | reverse complement strand
TCCTCCGCGAACAGAGCCGCACCGTCGTCGTCGGTGACGACGAGGACATCGCGATTGAGGAGGGCGCCGGGGAGTAGGGCCGCGCCGCGCCGTGATCCAAAATGCCCCAGTCACGTTGTTGACGCCGATCTGGTGATCGTGAGAAGCGGTTCACTGAACAGCGGGAGGACACCAGGTCCTCCCCTACGGTTGTGTGGGAAAACCGCGATGTCGTATGACGAAGCACGGCGGAAATGATATAGGTGTTTTGTAGGGGAGGACCTCGGGTCTGTCCGGGCTCGGGAATGCGCGATTGGGGTGATCGCCGGAACCTGGCAAACGAGATCGCCGCCATAGCCGATGCCGATGATGGGTGGGATGGACATTCGACCCGTCTCGATCATCCTTCCCCAAACGTCCCGGCCCGCTCAGGCTTGCCGCGCCTGCCGCAGCGCCCAGGCGGTTGGCATCGGCCGGCCCGCCGCCACCGTCTCGGCCAGGGCACCGCTCGCGACGACCGCCGCCAGGGCCAGGCTGGCCGTCCCCAACAACAATTCCTCGAATCCCCACCGCTCGATCGCCCAGCCGCCGGCGATGGGCGCGAGAGCCACGATCGCCAAGATCACGTTCGCCGGCGCGACGAACAGGGCCCGCCGGCCGGCGGGGGCGATCGCCGTCAGGAACGTCCAGGTCGCTACCGACTGCGCCGCCCCCGCCGCCCCGGCCAGGGCGAAGACCATGCCGAACGCCCAGGTCGTCGCCCGGGGGTCGGTCGCCCGGTCTCGCCAGAGTTCCGTCTCGGTCAGGTAGGGTAACGACAGGGCCACCAGCGGCATCGCGATCCGCAGCAGGGCCGCCGCCTGGAAGGCGCCCCTCGCTCCCGATCGCCTCGTCAGCGCGGTCCAGAGCGGTCGGGTGACGAGCCCGCTGACCAGCAGGGTCGCCAGGTAGCCCCCGACGACGACGGGAGGTAGGCCGAGTTCTCGGAAGCCGAACAAGATGTAGAACGGGTCGGCCAGCGCCGCCGCCCCGAGCAGCACGCCGAACGGGACGAACGACCGGAACGCCCTGTCGCCCAGGCCCACCGCGCCGCCGGTCGCCGGTCGCGCCCCCGCCAGGCGTCTTGGCTCGGCCAGGCGGGCCTCGAAGAACACCGCGACACCCAGGGCGACAGCCGCCACCGTGAAGAGGGCGACGTAGTTGTCCGGGAAATTGAATCCCCCCTCGAATCGCACCCACACCAGCCAGGCCGCGATCAGGGAGACGACCCCCGCCACCGCACCCCGGACCATGAAGAACCGGCTGGCTTGTCCGTGGGCGACTGCCCGGGTCGCCACGTCCGTCGCCAGCGACGCACCGAACCCGGCCGCCACGACGTAGGCGGTGTAGCAGATGAAGAAGGCTTGCAGGATCTGGTCGTCGTCGAGCCGGTCGGCGTCCGCGACGACGAACGCCAGCAGCGCGATCGCCGCGACCCGGACCAGCGAGGCCCCCACCAGCCAGGGGAGCTTGCGCCGCCCCCGCACCGCCCACCGAGCCACCAGCGACCCGACGCTGAACCCGGCCGCACCGATCGCGGCGGCCACTCCGACCAGGACATAGGAGTTGGTGAGCTGGGCGACGAACACCGCCAGCAGCAGCGTCGGCGCGAGCAGGGCGTTCGCCAGTGCCGCCAGGCCAGCCGCCACCGTCCCCACCGCGAAGCTGCGCACCGCGCCGCCCTGGTCGGCGGAGAACCGCCGGATATCCGCTCCCGCCACACCCGCTCCCGCCCGCCAGCCCGGCGGCATCTCCAGAAAATCTCGATCACGGCCCGCACGCGACGTGCCGGCCGCACCGACCGGTCCGGAAAGTATAGGGCCGTCGCCCGCTCGGTTCAGGTTCCGACGCGATGATCGGCCCGGATGCGCCCGCCGGGCCGAGGGGTGGCCTAGCGATCGGCCCCATCCGGAGTGGTGATCGATGCTCGTCCCGACCCGGGCAAGACTCGTCGACCGGCGGTCGGGCCTTCGCCGTCGCTGGGCTGGGGTAGGTCCCACTCATACGGTCTCGTGATCGTCGCACCGCCGCCGGCGACGATCGGGTTCGGCAACTGGCAGCGCGCCAGGAGCCCCCGGTCCAGTCTCCGGCTGGCCGTGGCGACCCTGTCCAGCCCCCGGCTCACCTGGTGATCGGGACTGACGACGATGACGTTTTTGCTGAAGCGGTGCTGGACGATTTCGATTGGCAAGGTGAAATCAGAATCATTGCTGAGGATCACTGCCTGATCGAAGGCGTCGTCCACCGCGTCCATGAGGAGATGACAAGTGAGCCCGACATCCGACTGTTTTTCTTGGAGCAACCAAACGGTCTGAAGAGATTCGATGCCCTGAGGTGGATGAGCCAGTGCCGCGTGGCGCTTCGTTCGCGTGAAACGGCCGGCGTGGACCTCGACACCGGGTCGGGCTGACAGGGCTTGGCGATAGATATCATGCCGTGTTGACTGCCGAGGGTCGCCGGGCGGATCTGGCGCGATCGCGGTGAAGAACCGCACGAGCCGCACGTCGTCGTTTGGAAACATCGTCTCGATGAGCGCTCGGTAATCCAGCCACTTGAGGTGGTGGAGATAGGTTGTCGTGTGGCCCCGTAAGCAGGCGTCGTAGACGTTGAAGCCATCGACGTAGGCGATGATCCGCATGAGTCCCCGACCCCAAAAAAAGGAGAGGGACCGCCTTGCGACAGCCCCTCTCCCTGCCACCGAAATGCCAGGGGATATTGACGACAGCCTACGATGGGGCGCATTTGTTGGCAAACCATCGACAACGCGCCCA
>JBBJOE010000072.1:0-10688 GCA_037721765.1 Thermomicrobiales bacterium | reverse complement strand
TCTTCCCGGCTCCGCAGCAACACCGTCGCCCGGCGCTCCCCGAAGCGGAGCTTCAACTCCCGGGGCGCGTCGAGGGCCACGATCTCCCCCTGGCTCAGGAAGGCGACCCGGTGGCAGAGTTCGTCGGCCTCGTCCATGTCGTGGGTGGTCAGGAACACGGTCGTCCCCGCCGCGCTCAGCCCGGCGATCAACGTCCGGAGGTCCCGGGCCGAGGCGGGGTCCAGGCCCCGGGTCGGTTCGTCCAGGAACAGGACCCGAGGCTGGTTGACCAGGGCCCGGGCGATCAGCAGGCGCTGCCGCATCCCGGTCGAGTAGGTCTTGACCTTCCGCTTCGCCACGTCGACCAGGTCGACCTGCCCCAGCAGCGCATCGACCCGGGCGACGGGTACCCCATAGAGCCGGGCGAAGATGCGCAGGTTCTCCCGCCCCGAGAAACGCTCGTAGAGGTTCTGTTCCTCGAATACCAGGTTGACCAGCGGTTTGATGCGATGCATGTCGGTGGCGACGTCGAACCCCTGAACGATGGCCGTCCCGGCCGTCGGTTTCGCCCGTCCCGTCAGCACGCGGATCGTGGTCGTCTTTCCCGCCCCGTTGTGGCCGAGCAGGCCGAAGACCTCTCCCTGGCCGACCGTGAAGCTGATCCCCCGCACCGCCCGCACCGTCCCGTAGGTCTTGACGAGATCCCGGACCTCGATCGCCGGTGCCGCCCCCTCCACGCTCGCCATCGCCCCGGTCGTCCCCCGCCTACCCGACGCCACCGGGTCCCCGGCGCTACACAGTCCCCCGGCTTCACCTCCCTATGGTACGTGGATTGCACCGTACCTGCCGACGACCCCATCGTTCCACCCCGGCGCGAGCCATCAGGGGCCGCCCGGCGCCCATCGGCCCTGGCGAGAGACGAGACACCGACGAGCGACCGATCGATCCGGAGGAACTCCCATGTCCGAAGACCTCGCCCGCCGCTTCATCGACGCTCTGTGGGCGCTGGAGGGCTCCAACGACCTCGACGGCATCGTCGACACCTACGCCGACGACTGCCAGGTCGGGAACGTCGTCTCTCCCCGCCGCTTCGATGGCAAGGCGGGGGCCCGGGACTTCTGGTCCACCTACCGTGGCACGCTCGGCGAGGTCCGGTCCGAGTTCCACAACATCATCGTCTCCGGCGACCGGGCCGCCCTGGAGTGGACCACCAAGGGGACAGGGCCCGGAGGCCAGCCCGTCGACTACGACGGCGTCAGCATCCTGGAGATGGCGGACGGCAAGATCACCCGCTTCTGGGCTTATTTCGATCCCTCGAAACTTGGCCACGAACTCCAGCGTTAGGGGAAACAGACGAGGCGTCCTACCCCCGCCGACGGCCCACCGACTCCCGGCCACCGTCCCCCCAAACACGTGACCATCGCCAGGGTCGTGTGCTATGGTCCTGGGGTGACCCCCGTCCCGACACCGACGGCCCGAACTCGTGGTGGTGATCTCCGGTGACAGACGCCCAGAGGAGATCCCCCAGGCCGGTCCTGCCGCGCGCCGGGACCGCGGAATGGCTGGCCATGGTCGGCACGACCGTCGTCCTGGCCACGGCGACGGTCTTCGCCATGCTGCTCCTGTCCGCCGGTGCCCGCGGCCTGCTCGGCGGCGATGATGGGGAGGGGCGGGCCGGGACCACGATCCAATCGGTCAGCCTCGACCCCCCGACGCGGGATCCGCGGGCCGTCGTCCTCCCTACCGACCCGGCCGCCGGCACGGTCGCGACCCCGGTGGTGCCCGTCGAGGACTCCTCATTGTCGGTCTGCCTCGATGTTGGCCACGGCGGCATCGACCTCGGCAACACCCCCGTCAGCGACGGCGACGTGCTGGCGATGGAGAAGGAACTCCTCCTGCCGGTTGCCCTGGAGATCGAGAGCAGGCTGAGGACCCAGGGCTACAACGTCACCATGACCCGGCGCGACGACCGGGCCGTCATCGAGGACTTCAGAGACGTCAACGGCGATGGGGAGATCGGGGAGGACCTCGATGGCGATGGCGTGCTGGGCCGGGGCGACCTCCCCGACAACCTGGACGAGTTGCAGGCCAGGGTCCAGATCTGCAACGAGGCCGGGGCCGACCTGTTGGTCTCGATGCACTTCAATGGCTCGGATAACCCCGACCTCCGGGGATACGAGTCCTGGTGGGCCGCCGGCCGCCCCGACAGCGACCAGAGCGCGGCCTTCGCCGAGATGGCCACCGACGCGCTCGGCGAGCGCTTCGCGGCCGCCGGCTTCGAGACCGAGTTCCGGGGCGCCCACGACGACCAGAAGTTCGACGACGCCGAGCCAGAACCGGGCGACTTCCAGCACTACGTGATGCTCAGCCCCGACGTCCCCGAGCGGAACTTCGCCGGCAGCACCATGCCCGGGGCCATCGTCGAGGCCCTCTTCCTCTCGAACGCCGACGACCGGGCGTTCGTACTCAGCGACCCCGGCCAGGAGGCGATCGTCGCCGCCTACGTCGACGCGATCACGGCCTACTTCGCGGCCCACCCCGAGCCGGTCGGCAACGGCTCTCTCCCACCCGATAGCCCCGACCGGGCCACCACCAATCCCGTGGCTGGCCCCCCGGCTACCGTGGTCGATATCGCCGCGGTCCCCGGCACCGGGGGGGCCGTCGTCCCTTCCTCGGACCCGCTCGCCACCGCCCGCCCGGCGGCTCCCGCCGACCCGGCCACGGGGTCAAGCACCCTGGTCTACTCCAGCGACAGCGGCCGGAGGGAACTCGCCCTGACCTTCGACGCGGGCCAGGACCGGGGATTCACCGCGGAGATCCTCGACTACCTGGCCGCGGAAGATGTCCGGGCCAGCTTCGGGATCACCGGCCAGTGGGCCGAGGCCAACACCGACCTGGTGGTCCGGATGGTCGAGGAGGGGCACCAGATCTTTAACCACACCTATTCTCACCGGTCCTTCACCGGCGTCTCGACGCCCTGGGAGCCGGACGCCATGGTGACCTGGGAGCGGGTCGACGAGATCGAACAGACCCACCGGATCGTCGCCGGCCTGACCGGCGGCTACGACATGCGCCCCTACTTCCGACCGCCCTACGGCGACTACGGTCCACAATCCCTGACCGACCTGGCTGCCGTCGGCTATCACCAGACCATCATGTGGTCCGTCGATTCCTTTGGCTGGAAGGGCTGGACCGCCGCCGAGATCGCCCAACACTGCATCACCAATGCCGCGCCGGGCGGCATCTTGCTCTTCCACGTCGGGGATCGCAGCGCCGATTTCGAGGCCCTGCCCACCATCGTCGAAGCCCTGCGCGACGATGGCTATGCCATGGTCACGGTCGAACGACTGCTCCAGCCCTGACGATCCCCAGGACGACATCCCATGCGGGACCGCACCTCGGTGACCGTCCGGCGCGGGATCTAGTCTTGATTCGCGGCGCCCCGGGCTCAGCCGCCGACCACCGTGCCACCGTTGGGGTGCAGGGTCTGGCCGGTGATGTAGGAACTGTCGTCCGAGGCCAGGAAGACGTAGCAGGCGGCGATCTCCTCCGGCTGGCCGGGCCGGGCCATGGGGACATCCTTGCCGAACTCGGCCACTTTGTCCTCGGGGAACGTCGAGGGGATCAGCGGCGTCCAGACCGGCCCGGGCGCGACGCTGTTGACCCGGATGCCCTTCTCGACCAGCCCCTGGGACAAGGAACGCGTGAAGGCGACGATCGCGCCCTTGGTCGCCGAGTAGTCCAGCAGTTGCGGGCTGCCCTTGAACGCCGTCACCGAGGTGGTGTTGACGATCGCGCTCCCTTCCTTCAGGTGCGGCATCGCGGCCTTCGTCATGTAGAACATGGCGAAGATGTTGGTCCGGAAGGTCCGCTCCAATTGCTGGGCGGTGATGTCCTCGATGCTCTCCCGCGGGTGCTGCTCGGCGGCGTTGTTGACCAGCACGTCCAGGCGGCCTAGGTCCGCGACCGTCCGGCTGACCACCGACTGGCAAAACGCCTCGTCGCCGATGTCCCCGGCGACCGTGACGCAACGGCGTCCCTCGGCCTCGACCAGGCGCTTCGCCTCCGTCGCGTCGTCGTGCTCGTCCAAGTAGGCGATCACCACGTCGGCCCCCTCGCGGGCGAAAGCGATGGCGACGGCCCGCCCGATCCCGCTATCCCCACCGGTGATCAGGGCCACCTTGCCCGCCAGCTTGCCCGAGCCCCGGTGGCTGGGATCGGCCGAGACCGGCGCCGGAGTCATCTCGGATTCCAGACCCGGTTGGCGATCCTGGTGCTGGGGCGGGTTGATCGTCCGCTCGCTGCTCTGGTCGTCCGGTGCCATGGTCGATCGTCCCCTTGTCGCTGTCCCCGGATCGGGGCCCTGGTCGTCGTCGGGGCGGGCTCACCGGGTCATCCCGGCTCCTCCCGCCAGGGGTCACCACGCAGCCGCCATGCCAACCGGTCAGGACCTGTCCGAGTGGGCCCCACCCGTCCTCGGCATGCCCGCGGGGGGGAGGGGTGCCCGAACGGTCGCGCCGGGTCATCGTGGACCGTTCGCATCGGACGCCGCGCCGATCGCACCGGACTCCGGACCGGCACCGATGCCCGCCCGTTCGCCCCGTTGCGCCCGTCCCCGATCCCACGTCCCTCGACGCGCCCGGCCATTTCCGGTAGCCTGTCCCCAGCGACGATCGGTGGCCGCGGGCCACGACACCGGCCCGGGTCGCGGGACGGACGGGACGGACGGGACGACGTGGGGAGAGTAGGGGAGATGGGACGAGAACCCGCCGCCTGGACGCTGTGGGCGATCTCGCTCGGATCGGTCTTGGCCGTCTTCGGCGTGGTGGTCTGGGCCATGGGCCGGGCCTATACCGACCAGCGCGACCTGGAAGACACCATCGGCTCGGCGCTGATAATCGGTGGGACCCTGGTCCTGATCGCCGGCGGCGTGGCCTTCTTCCGCGCCAGCCACGACGATGCCGACTGACCAGCCCCCAGCCCAGTCATCCGGCCGGAGTCGTCCGCTCACGGGCACGCCGGGTCCCAGAACAACGGCCCGCCGCGCGCCCGCGAAGGGCGTTCGAGGTGGCATGATGTGACGAGGGGCCAGGCGCGATGCCTGGCCCCTCGTCCATTTTGTGTTCCGGTGTGGTTCGCCGTCCCGGCCCCGGATCAGGCGGCCTGGCGCCGGCTGGCGAGTCCCACCACGACCCCCCCGCCCGCGTTCGCGTCCGGGGTCTCGATCGAGTCGAGCACGTCCTGGAACGCGTCCAACTCGTCGTCGAAATCATCGGGGTTGCTCAGGAATAGGATTTCCAGGGTCGTGTCCCCGGCGACCACCGTCCTGCACTCGACGTAGATGACGAGATCGACGGGACCATCGTCGCCCTCCAGCGTCAGCGAGTAGCTTGCCGACGCCTGGCCCTCGTCACCTGAGGGCGCCTCGATCTCCTCGAAGTCCTCGAAGTCGCCGCCTTCGAGCCCGCTGCCCCGGTCCTCGACGCACGCCTCGGCGTCTCCGTCGAAATCGTCGAACACGGTGAAGTCGGCGGTGCTGACCGTCGAGTTCAAGCGCACCTCGAACGTCTGCTCGCTGGTGGGCTCCTCAGGGCCCCAGAATTCGGAGTCGAACTCCATTGCCCAGCCGGCGTCGCTCTCGTAGGCCCCGGTGTCGCCGCCCGGGGTGCCGGAATCCTCCGCCTCAGCGGTCGCCGTCTCCTCGGCCTCGGCCGTCACGGTCTCGTCGTCCTCGTCGCCCCCGCCGTTGCCTCCCTCCTCGGCCTCGGCCGTCTGGGTAGCGTCGTCGTCGCTGACGGAGTTGCCCTCGTCCACCAACTCCAGGGTGTCCTGCAGGTCGGTCAGGTCGGCGATGCCGTCCTCGCTCGCCGTCTCGAGCACGATCAGGCTGAAGGCCAGCACCGCCTCGTCCTCGACCAGCGTCCGGCAGTCGAAGTAGCCGACGACCTCCTCTCCACCGAACGTCAACGTATAGGCGGCAAAGGCGACGCCATCGTCCTCGCCCTCGACCGGGTCGCCGGCGTCATCTTCGAACGGCGCGACATCGTCGACGTCGTCGAGCTCGAGGATCTCGTTCGCCGACCCCTCCAGGCAATCGGCCGGGTCGCCGTCGTAGGCCTCGTACCCCTCGATGAAGAGGAAACCGCCGTCGGCGTAGTCGAGGGTCAGCACGTCCCGTTCATCGACGAGCGTCCGCTCCTCATCGACGGTCCAGAGGTCCTCGTCCCATTCCAGGGTGTAGCCGAAGGTCGGGCTCTCGTAGGCATCGCCATCGACCCCGGTGTCGTCGCCGCCGTCCTGGTCCTCGTCCTCGGCGGCCGCCGTCTCCTCCGCCTCCGCGGTGGCCGTCTCGTCGTCCTCGTCGTCCCCGCCGGTGTCCTCGTCCTCGGCGGCCGCCGTCTCCTCGGCCTCGGCCGTCGCCGTGGCGTCCTCGTCGTCATCGCTGGCCTGGTTCGCCGCGGCCTCGACGCCCAGCAGCATCGGGCCGAAGAGACCGATGTCGCGCAGGAAGAGTTCCTGGATGCCGGCCAGGGTGTCCTCCAAATCTCCCTCTGGCGCGCGGACGAAGAAGGTCGCCGCGCCGTCGGTCACCGGCGCCCCCTCGACCGCGAACACGTCCCTCGTCGACTCGATGTACTCCTCGACCGGCCCGTCCTCGCCCTCATAGGCGACGGTGGCCGAGACGAAGTCGACCTCGTCGACCGTGCCCTCATCCTCCGCGATCACCTCGGCCCCGGACTCAGTTTCCCGGCTGTCGACGGTCTCCGCCAGGACATCGGCCGGATCGGCTCCGGACGCGCCGACCACCTCGATCTCGGCGCCGGTGTCCTCATTGATGACCACGACCCGGTCATACTCGCCCTCGACCACCTCGACCCGGTCGAGGTCCGCGACCCACGGGCTCTCCCACTGAAATTGGTAGAGGAACTGGACGCCGATGTACCACTCCTCCTCGTACATGCCGTCGCGGGTCTCGTGCTCGGCGAGTGCCGGCCGGGCGGGGGCCAGCAGGGCCACCAGCATCGCGACGATCGCGAATCCCCGCACCGCGACCTGGCCTCCGAACTTTCGGGTTCTCACGCCTGCTTCCTTTCCTCACCCGCCGGGGTGACCGTCATGTGACTCAAACCGTATCGCCCGCACCCGCCTGACAGGCGTGGTGATCACCGCTGTCACCGTCACCGTACCCGGCACGCCGTCTCACGGTTTTCTGCTTCGACCCTGTGACCTTACCCAACTCTCCCCCGTTCCGCAAGCGATCCGACGACCCATCCCGGGTGCCGGCCGATGTCTCGCCGTTCCGCCACCATCTCACCCCGGGGAACGCCGGGTGAGACGGTGGCGTCATGGCCGGCCTACAGGATCGGCCCCTGGTCCCCGAATTCGAAGGTCTCCAACACGTCCTCGAGGGCGTCGAGTTCTTGTTCCGAATCCCGGAGCGGGGCCATCTGGGAGATCTGCAGGACCGTCTCCCCGTCCCCGAGCGACGAGCACTCGACGTACTCATAGGCGTCCACGCTGTCGCCGCCATCCTCGAGGGTGTAGCCGTAGTAGGCGTAGCTGTACTCCGCGTCGCCCTCGATCAGCGGCTCGCCCTCGTCGTCGTCCAGGGTCGTCACGTCGGAGACGCCGTCGCGGCTGGCGATCTCGTCCTCGGCCGCCTCGACGCAGGCCGCCGCGTCGCCGTCGAACCCGGCATAGGCCGTGATCGTCACCAGGCTGTTCTCGCTGGCCAGTTCCAGGGTATCGGCCTCGCCGTCCGAGGTGGCCGACTCGACCGTCCAGATCTCGCCATCCCAGTCCAGGGTATAGCCGAAGGTGGGACTCTCGTAGGCGTCGCCATCCACCCCAGCCAGGTCCCCCGCCTCCGGCGTTTCCGCCTCCTCGTCCTCTGGAGTCTCCGTCGCGTCGGCGTCCGGCCCGGTCGTCGCCTCGTCCTCCGGGGTCCCGGTCGCGTCCTCGCCGGATTCGGTCTCCCCGGCCGCGCTCAGGTCCAGGCCGTCCCGCAGGTCGGCCAGGGCCTCGAAGGCGGCCCCGGCATCATCGATGACGACCAGCAGGCTGAAGGCGAGGACCGCCTCCCCCTCGACCAGGGTCTGGCAGTCGAAGTAGCCCGCCGCGTCGGTCCCGTCGCTCGTCAGGGTATAGGCGGCGAAGGCGATCCCGTCGACCTCACCCTCGACCGGTTCGCCGTCCTCGTCCTCGAACGGTTCCACGTCCTCCGAGGCATCGTCCTCGGTGATCTCGGCCGCCGACCCCTCCAGGCAGTCGGCCGGGTCGCCCTCGTAGGCCTCGTAGGCCTCCACGTAGACGTACCCGGTGAGGTCGATCGGAGACAGGGTGAGGGTGTCCCGGTCGCGCGAGCGAGAAAGCTCG
This sequence comes from Thermomicrobiales bacterium, assembly GCA_037721765.1. Taxonomy (GTDB): domain Bacteria; phylum Chloroflexota; class Chloroflexia; order Thermomicrobiales; family UBA6265; genus JACCVE01. The sequence goes on along the minus strand of JBBJOE010000072.1, from coordinate 2,333 downwards.
ACGTTCACCTCCCAGACGTCCGGATCCCACTCCAGGGTGAAGCCGTAGGTCGGACTGGTGTAGGTGTTCCCCTCGACGCCTTCCTCCGGGTCGGGCACGTCGCCGGTGTTGTCCGGGGTCTCGGGATCGCCGCGCTCGGCCTCTGCCGTCTCCGTCTCTTCCGCCTCGGCCGTCCCCGTCGCGTCGACATCCGGCGTCTCGGTCGCCTCGTCGGCCGGTTCGGTCGCCTCGTCCTCTGGGGTCTCGGTCGCCTCGTCGCTCGCCGTCTCGGTCGCCTCGTCATCGGCCGTCTCGGTCGCCGCGACATCGCCCTCGGCGAAGGCGATGTCGGCCAAGAGGTCCTCGACCGCCCCGGCCTCGTCCGCGTAGGTGTCGGCCACGGTGATGTGGGTCACCGACAGGACCGCCACGTCCGCGACCAATGTCAGACAGGTGACCGCGTTGACGCGCTCGACCGGTTCGGCATCGGCCTGGTCCGGGTTCGTGTAGGTCAGGGTGAAGACGGCCATCGCCGTCGCGTCGTCGTCGCTGGCCTCCTCGACCCGGGCGACATCTTCGACCCCCGCCTCGGCCTCGATCTCCTCTTGGCGCCCGTCGATACAGTCGTCGGGCGTCCCCCAGGCATCGGTCGAGACGAAGTAGAGGCGGCTGGCCCCGCCGGCCGCGTCGTTGCGCAGGGCGAGGTCGGAGGCGGCAGACTGGGGCGTGAAGAGCGCCCAGACATCGCCGTCCCACTCAAGGGACCAGCCGTACTCGTCATCGGTATAGCTGGTCTCCACCGCTTGGGCCCCCGCCGCCCGGGGCACGGCGCCGAGGAGGCCGAGCATCAGCAGGGCGACGAGCGCGGCATGGGTCGTGACGCGGTGGGACTGGAACGGCATCGGTCGTGACCTTCCCGTGGGGCGAACGTCCAAATACCCCGGTGTCCAGGGTCGATGGCCCAAGTGAACCACACCCTGTCCCCCCTGTCGTCCCCCGGGTCATTAAGGGATGGTCAGTCGGCCCCCGTCCCGGCCCCCGTCCCGAACCCCGTCCGGACACCGTTCTCGTCCCGGGCGGTGCGGTATCGATCGCCAGCCCCTCCGTGATACCTCCCGACGCGATCCCGATACCGCCCCACGCCGGGCGGCGTGGTATCGTCACCCAGCATTCGCTCCCGACACCGTCACGCCCGTGCCGCGGGCGCCAGCCGGACGGTTGTCCCCGATCACGAGGCCCAGAGGGACGACTCCAATGACCACTCCCGATCAGCCGCCCGCCGGGCTCAACACCCGCTGCATCCACGCCGGCGAGGCGCTGGACCCCTCGACCGGCGCCTTCGGGGTGCCGCTCTACGCGAACACCACCTACGGCTTCCACTCGTACGAGCAGGTCGAGGCCTGGGAGGCCGGCGCCCCCCACTTCCACTACGCCCGCGACGGCAGCCCGACCGTCCGCTGCTTCGAGCTGAAGATGGCCGACCTGGAGGGAGCCGAGGCGGCGATCGGCACCGCCACCGGGATGGCCGCGATCAGCGGCACCCTGCTCCATCTCGTCCCCGCCGGCAAGCACCTCGTCGCCTCGGAGCACATCTATCCCGTCACCCGCCGCCTGCTTGGCGAGGAACTGACCCGCTGGGGAGCGACCGTCTCGTTCGTCGACGGCACCGACCCGGCCGCCGTCGCCGCTGCCATCCGGCCGGAGACCGGAGCGATCTATGTCGAGGCCTGCTCCAACCCCGGCCTGCGGGTGCCTGATCTCGACGCCCTGGGGGAGGTCGCCCGGGCCCGGGGGGTGCCGCTGGTGGTCGATGCCACCTTCCTCTCGCCCGCGCTGCTCCGCCCCCTCGACCACGGCGCCGCGCTGGTCCTCCACAGCGCCACCAAGTACCTCTCCGGCCACGGCAACGTCGTCGCCGGGATCGTCTGCGGCCAGAAGGACATGATCGCCGGGATCGCCGCCTCGCTCTCCCGCCTGGGCGGCACGATGAGCCCCTTCGCCGCCTGGGTGTTGCTGGCCGGGATCAAGACCTTGCCCCTGCGGATCGCCCAGCACACGACGAACGCCCTGGCCCTGGCCCGCCTGCTGGAGGCCCACCCGGCCGTGGCGCACGTCAGCTACCCCGGCCTCGACTGCCACCCGGACCACGCCGTCGCCGCCCGCCTGCTCGGCTCCCGGGGCTCCGGCGGCATGGTCACCTTCGGCCTCACCGGGGGCAAACCCGCCCTGCGGATCTTCCTGAACACCCTCCGCCTGCCGACCATCGCCGTCAGCCTGGGCGACGTCGGCTCCCTGATCTGGCCCTTCTCCGGCTCCGACCTGATCCGCTTCTCCGTCGGCACCGAAGACCTCGC
>JBBJOE010000391.1:0-2793 GCA_037721765.1 Thermomicrobiales bacterium | reverse complement strand
GACGATTGAAGAGGCCACGACCACGACTGCGACCGAGCCCAATCCGGTCAAGGACGGCACCGAGCGAGGGAGCATGGGCGTCAGATCATCGGTGCCCGCCGCCGACGTCGCCACGTCCGCCTCGCTCGTCCCCCTGCGCCGCCAGTATCTCCAGGTCAAGGCGCAGCACCCGGACGCGTTGCTGTTCTTCCGGCTGGGGGATTTTTATGAGACCTTCGACGCCGATGCCGAGGTGGTGGCGCGGGTCCTCGACATCACGCTGACCTCGCGGGAGATGGGGAAGGGAGTAAGGGTGCCGATGGCCGGCATCCCCCACCACGCCGCCGAGGGGCATGTGGTCCGCCTGATCTCCGCCGGGCACAAGGTCGCGATCTGCGAGCAGGTCGGGGCCGTCACCAAGGGGAAGGGGCTTGTCGACCGGGAGGTGACCCGGGTCGTCACCCCCGGCACGGTGGTCGAGCCGGCCATGCTCGACGCCCGGGCCAACAATTACATCGGCGCCGTGGTGGTCGAGGGCAAGCGGGCCGGGATCGCCTACGCCGACATCTCGACCGGCGAGTTCGCCACGACCGAGTTGGCCGGTGACAGCCCGGAGGACCTGCTGCTGACCGTGGGCCGCGAACTGCTCCGCCTGGGACCGGCCGAGCTGATCTTGCCCGAGGGACAGGCGGCCGGGTCGGCGCTGCCGGGGGAGGCATGGCTGCCGCCCGGCGTGGCCCTCGGCACGGTCGATGCCTGGCGCTGGCGCCTGGACCGGGCGGAAGAGAGCCTGCTGGGGCACTTCGCGGTCGAATCGCTGGATGGTTTTGGCTGCGCCAATCAGCCCCTGGCCATCCGCGCCGCCGGGGGACTCCTCCAATACCTGGCCGGAACGCAGCGGTCGGGGCTCCAGCAGATCACCGGGCTGGTCACCTACGCCAGCGACGGCTATATGACCCTCGACGCCCAGACCCGCCGCAACCTGGAACTGACCGAGAGCGCCCGGGGCGAGCGGCGCCATAGCCTCCTGGCCGTCCTCGACCAGACCCGGACCCCGATGGGTGGCCGCCTGCTGCGCCGCTGGGTCAACCAGCCCCTCCTCGACCTCGATACCCTGCGCGAGCGACAGGACGGCATCGCCCGCTTTCACTCGGATGCCGTCGCCCGCTCCGAGGTCCGCCGCGTCCTGGCCGGGGTCGGCGATATCGAGCGGCTGGTCAACCGCGCCATCACCGGCATCGCCGGGCCCCGGGACCTGCTCACCCTGCGCGACGCCCTGGCCGCCCTGCCCGATCTCCCGACATGGGTCGGCGAGACGCCGGGTCTGACGCCGATCCCCGATTGCGGCGAGGTCCGGACCCTGCTCGAGCTGGCGATCGACGACGAGGCCCCGGCGACCCTGGGCAAGGGCACCGCGTTGCGGCCCGGCTTTGCATCCGACCTCGACGGACACCGGACCCGGGCCCGGGAGGCCCGCGACTGGATCGCCGGCCTGGAGCGGACCGAACGGGAGCGGACCGGCATCCGCTCCCTCAAGGTCGGCTACAACAAGGTCTTCGGCTACTACCTGGAAATCACGACCGCCGCCCTGGCCACCGCCGAGCGGGACCGGATGACCCGGTCGAACGGTGCGGGCGAGGGAGCGGTCCTGCCGGTCGACTACATCCCGAAGCAGTCGCTGGCCAACGGCACCCGCTATTTCACGCCGCAACTGAAGGAGTACGAGACCGTCGTCCTGACCGCTCAGGAGACGCTGGCCGAGATGGAGGCCGACGCCTTCCGGCGCGTCGTTGGCCAGGTCGCCGCCAGCGGGGCCAAGCTGCTGGTCGCCGCCCGGGCGGTCGCGACGCTCGACGTGATCAGCGGGCTGGCCGAGGTCGCCGGGCTACGCGGGTATGTCCGGCCGGACCTCGACGGGGGGACCGGCCTGGCGATCGAGGGCGGCCGCCACCCGGTCCTGGAAGTGGTCCTCGGCGACGGCCGGTTCGTCCCCAACGACGCCCACCTCGACGCGGCCGGGGACACCGGACCCCGGATCGCCATCCTGACCGGGCCGAACATGGCCGGCAAGAGCAGCTGGCTGCGCCAGGTGGCCCTGATCACGCTACTGGCCCAGGTGGGCTCCTATGTCCCGGCGGACAGGGCCCGGATCGGGCTGGTCGACCGGATCTTCACCCGGATCGGGGCCCAGGACGACATCGCCACCGGCCAGAGCACCTTCATGGTCGAGATGCTGGAGACGGCCAACATCCTCAACCACGCCACCGGCCGTTCCCTGGTGGTGCTGGACGAGATCGGCCGCGGCACCAGCACCTACGACGGCCTGGCCATCGCCCGGGCCATCGTCGAGCACATCCACAACGCGCCCCGCCTCGGCTGCCGGACCGTCTTCGCCACCCACTACCACGAGCTGACCGAGCTGGAGCACGTCCTGCCCCGGGTCAAGACCTACCGGATGGACGTGCTGGAGGAGGGCGAGCAGATCGTCTTCCTCCGCCACGTCGTGGCCGGGGCCGCCGACCGCTCCTACGGCGTCCACGTCGCCCGCATCGCCGGCATCCCCCGCCCGGTGGTCCGCCGGGCCCAGGAGATCCTCGACGACCTCGAATCGGGTCAGCACGGGAGCGCCGGTGAAGCCTCCCACCGCCGGGCCGCGATGCGGGATGCCGGCCCGGCCGCACCGGCGGCCAACTCGTTCCAACTCACCTTCTTCGGCCAGCCCGACCCGGCCATGGACGCCCTCCGCGCCCTCGATGTCGAGGGGATGTCGCCGCTGGAGGCCCTGACGAAACTGTACGAACTGCAACGCCTGGC
>JBBJOE010000390.1:0-2806 GCA_037721765.1 Thermomicrobiales bacterium | reverse complement strand
TGGTCTGGATCGAGGTGCGACGTGGCGCGGGCCCCTTCGCCCTGCCGTTCCTGCTCGTGGTCGCCTGGTGGGGTGCCAACCGGTTATCCCCGATGGGTACGATTTCGGGCCTCCTGTGGCCCAGTTCCAGCCTGAATGTGGCCTACGCCTCCGTGCTGCTGCTCCCGGTCGCCGGAGGACTCCTAGCCTGGGAGGGCAGTCGGGAGCATCGCCGCCGGATGGGTGATCTGCTGGTCACGATGCCGGGTCATGCCATTCGGCGCGACGTGGCGCGATGGGCGGGCAGCACCGGGTGGGCGATCCTGGCCTACGCGCTGTTGGGCGTCTACGAGCTGGTCCCCGTCGCCCGGGCGGCCACCTGGGGAGGTCCAAGGTGGGATGCCCTGGGATTGGGGATCGCCGTCATCGCGGCCGGCGGCGCAATCGGCTACGCCGCCGGGGTCATCGTCCCGAGCCGGTTCACCCCGCCGGTCGTCGCGGTACTCCTGTTCGGGCTGGTCGTCGGCCTCGGCGCGTTCCAGGAGGACGACGTGTTATATGACCTCAAGTACCTGTCTCCATACAGCGCGTTCCCGTACTGGTCGGAGGATATCGGCCTGTATCAAGAGATCGAGCCGAATCTCTTCATGCCGATGGCTGCCTGGATGCTCGCGATCGGCGCCGTGGTACTGGCCGGCGTCGCGCTACGCCGGGCCGCCACCGTCCGAACGCGATCGGCGATGGTGGCCGCGGTCGTCATGGCGGGCATCGCGATGACGCCCCTCGTACCCGCCCGGCAGCACGAGACATGGTCCGGCGCCGGCCAACCGATCCCGTACGAACCCCTCTGTCAGACGGAGACGATCGAGGTCTGCGTTCACCCCGCGCTCGAATCGCTCCTCGACGACTACGCGCGTTCGATCGGCAGCCTCGTGGAGCCGATCGCGGGCATCCCCGGCGGACCGATCCGCGCCGTACCCTCCGCTGGGGGGCAGTCGGGACTCCTGCCCGATGGGACCTTCGCGTTCTTCATGCCAATCGCGGATTCCCAGCTCGCCCTGGAGTTGGTCAGCGATCCATTCGGACATTCGGATGGGTCGACGAATGAGCGTGTCCAATCGTGCCCTGGCATTCCGACCAACGCCCAGTACGTGGCGATGACGGTCCTTGTCCGCCGCGTCTCACCGGAGCTCACCAGATTCCAACGCGGTGACGACATCGTGACCTGCGAAATAGTCAATGACGGTGGGATGTCTGGATGGCCACGATCCGAGACGCCGGAGATCCTGGCCATACGGAACGAGATCACGGCCGCGACCGACCGTTTCAGCGCGCTCACCCTCGATCAGCAACGGGCCTGGTTCGCCGTCAATCTCGTCGCCCTGCGCGCCGGCGAACTCACCCTGGAGGACTTGCCATGAACAGTCACCGTCTCGCCACGCTCCGCCCTGCCGCCGACCGCCTCACCTCCAACCGGATCACCGGGGCGCCGCTCGTTCGCCTCCTCACGCTCTACCTACGCTCCCGGCTGCTGGGCACCGCCCTGGCGGTGATGATCGCGTCGGCCTACGTCGGGTGGTACTTGCTCGACCAATCGACGGACCCGGGGATCACGAGGATCCTCCTCATCTTGGCCCCCGTCGGGGCGGCGACCGCGATCGGGATCAGCGCCCGTTCCCCGTTCGGCGAGACCGAGCGGATCACCAGTTTCCGTCTCCCCGCCCTCCGGCTCGGCCACATGCTGGCGCTCCTTGCCGTCTCGGCCACCGCCCTGGCCTGGGCCAACGGGGCCGAGTCGGACGCCTGGACGGACTGGGTGATGGTGCGCAACCTGGCGGGCTACGCCGGGCTCTCGCTGCTGACCGCCCGGCTCCTCGGGCCCTCGATCTCCTGGTTGCCGCCGGTCGCCTACGCGATGGCGACCTTCATCGCGATCGGCGGTATCCAATTCGAAGATTTGACCGGCACCCAGCGCCGCTGGGGCTGGCCGATCGTCCCCGGCGACGAGCGCTTCGCCGCGTGGACCGTCGGCCTGGTCCTCGCCGCTGGCCTGTTCCTGGTCTGCACGGGCGGCGGGCGAGACCGGGTCGAGGAGAACGCCGCGTGAGGGGTAAGCTGCCGCCGGGCATCAGCCCGCGGCGGCGCATCGCTCCCTACCCCGCTCCGGGTCCGGGTCCGAGTCCGGCCACAACGTCCTCCACGGTCAGGATCGTCCCGCCGTAGACCCGGTTGACCTGGGGCGCAAAGCTCTGGGAGGCGGGCAACACCTCGCGGGGCGGTCCGTCGGCGATCACCTCGCCGTCGCCGAGCATCACCACCCGGGTGGTGAACCGGGCCACCAGTTCGATGTCGTGGGTCGCCATCAGGACGGCTAGCCCCTCCTCCGCGCACCACCGCCGCAGGGTCTCTCCCAGGGACCGCTTCCACGTCGCGTCCATGCCCCGGGTCGGCTCGTCGAGCAGCAGCACCCGGGGTCCACCGGCGAGGATCGCGGCCAGTGCCGCCCGCTGTCGCTCCCCACCGCTCAGGTCGCGCGGGTTACGGTCGGCCTTCCCCGCCAGGTCGAGCCGGTCGAGGAGAGCCTCGATGTCCTCGCCCCCGGTGCCGAGGTGGCGGCGGGTGAAGGCCAGTTCCTCCCGCACCGTCGGGGCGAAGAACAGGCGGTCCGGCTGCTGGGGGACGTATCCAGCCACCCGGGCCAGGGTCGCAGTCTCGGTCCGTGTCGCGTCGTGCGGCCCGACCCGGATCGTCCCGCGCACGGGCCGGTGCAACCCGACGAGCGACCGCAACAGCGTCGTCTTGCCACTCCCGTTCCTTCCCACCAGGG
>JBBJOE010000389.1:0-2809 GCA_037721765.1 Thermomicrobiales bacterium | reverse complement strand
TCGGGTTCAGGGCGACGACCGCGCCCGACTTGGCGAAGATCTCCCCCTCCTGGACGTTGCCGATCTCCCGCCGGTCCTCGACGGAGTAGCGGATCCCCTGGGCCAGGGCCCGGCTCGCGGCGGCCTGGAGTTCCAGATCGATGGTGAGCTTGAGGTCCTGGCCGGGTTTGGGGGGGATCGCCCGGGTGCCGGGGACCAGGCCGATCTCGACCCCGTTCACGTCCCGCACGACCCAGCGGCCGCCCTTCTCCCCGCGCAGGAGCTCTTCTAACTTGGATTCTAGGCCGGCCTTGCCGAGGTAGTCCTCGATCTCGTAGAGCTTGGTGCCGGCCGGATTGACCCGGGCCTCCCACTCGTCCGGGCTGATCCGGCCGACGTAGCCGAGGACGTGGGACATCACCGGCCCGGCCGGGTAGTCGCGGACCAGGACATTCCCGTCCACCTCGACCCCGGGCAGGTAGAGGGCGTTGGCGGCCAGGCGCAGGGCGGTATCGCGAGGGACATTGGTCTTGATCGCCACCCGGGTCGCCGAGCCCGGCGCGTTGCCGAGCTCGTACTCCAGGATGTTCATCACCTTGAGGCCCGGCATGGTCCGGGAGGCCTCGCGGAACTGGGCGGCCTGCTCGATGGTGAGGCGCTCTTCGAGCAGGACCAGATAATTGGTCCTCGCCAACTTCGTGATCGCCTCGATCGACCGCTGGATCTCGTCGCCGACGCGGCCACGCAGCATGGCCACCTGGGCATAGACCTCCGTCCGGCTCGCCGGGGGGCAGGCGCGCCAGTCGATGACCAATGCCTCCGGCAATTCCAGCTCGGCGATCAGGGAATCCATTACCCGGCGCCGGGCGGCGGTGCCCTCGTCGGGCAGCAGGTCCGGCAAGACGCGCACCTCCCACGCCGTCCGGTTCTCAGACAGGGGCCTGCCCGTCCGGTCGTAGATCAGGCCCCGGGGGGCCGGGGTGGTGACATAGTGCTGGGAATTGCTGCGGGCCTCCGCCCGGTAGCGGTCGCGGTCGATGACCTGCATGTACCCGAGGCGACCGGCCAACACCATGAACCCGCCGACCAGCGCCGTCCTGGCGACCAGCATCCGGCGGTTCAGGAACAGTTGGTCGGCCGCGATCGGCAGGCCGCGCCGCTTGGCCTTCTTCTTGTGGGCGGCGGCGGGCTCGAACCGGAGCCGGTGACGACGGGCGGTCTGGGCCATCAGTAGCGCGCCTCCGAGGCGTGGCGATCGAGCAGCATCACGAGCAGGTAGGCGGGCGGCACCAGCACCATGCTCAGCAGGGCCTGCGGGACCAGCAACCGGACGGCTGCTCCGAAACCCGGGGCGGCATCCCCGAGCACCCCGCGCAGGGCGAGGACCACCAGCGGGGACACCACCGAAACGACCATGGCCAGCCCCATCGGGACCAAGATCCCGCTCTGGAAGAAGCGCCTCCGGGCCAGCCCCCCCACCACCGCGGCGATGATCAGGGCCAGTCCATTCACTCCCAGCGTCTCCATGGTCAGGACATCTAGCAGGACCCCGATGGGAGCCGCCCAGAGGATACCTTCCCCGACACCGTGCGTGGCGGTCCAGACCAACAGCAGCACCAAGACGAGATGGGGGTCGATCGCCAGGGGATTGATGCGGGGCAGCAACGCCGCCTGGGCAAACGCCGCGCCGACGATCGCGATCGCGAATCCGAGCCGGCCCATGGCCCCCCGTCGCTTCCCCACCGGGAGCCGTGACCCGATGCATCCGTACGGGCTCCGAGTGTAGCACGCCCGCCCGGAGCGACCGCCCCGGTTCGCCGGATTGGGTGCGACCAACGCGATTGCGTCGCGGCCTGGAAACAGCCTGGCAACCAGCGTGGTCAGGCGCGATACGCACAACGACGGGTCACGCTCCGCCGGGTTCACCCCGGCGAGGACCATCGCGAGGGCCGGCCGGCAACGCGTGCCCGGGCCACTCGTCAGACCGCCGCTCGCCAGACATCACATCCGGGCATGGCGATCGAGACCGACCACGCACTGTCCGGGGCAGACGAGGCGGACGTGGCCCGCGTGGGATCGGGCGGGTGGCACGGTCTTCCCGCGCCCGCCCGTGACCTCACCCCCTGCCGGGATGGGTCCCGTCGATCAGCCCCAGCGAGGCCCGGGCGCCCGCGACCGGCAATTCGAGGATGACGGGGCCGGCGAAGCGGGCCTCGTCCAGCCGGGCCATAAGGCGACCTACGTCCAGGTCTCCCCCGCCCAGCGGCCGATGGTCCTGGCCGTAGCCGATGGTGTGGTCCGGGCCCTGCCATGGGCCGTCGTGGAGGTGGATCTCGGCCAGGTGAGGTAGGGAGCGCTCGAGCGCCTCGAAGAGGTCGACCGGGCCCGAGAAGCCGACCAGGACATGGCCGGTGTCGAAGCAGAGGGAGGTCCCGGCCTCCTCGACGATGCCGAGGGTCAGGTCGAACGGGAACTCGATCGTCTCGACCGCCAGGCGGCGGGGGTCGATCCCGGTCGCGGCGACGATCTCGCGCAGGCTGCGGACGGCGTGGTCGGCGAAGATCCCAAGCACGATCGGCCGGGCGGCCTCGGCCATCCGCATCCGGTAGAACTCGGCCGCCAGGGCGTTGGTGGCGTGGAGGACATAGACCTCCGGTTCGAGCGGTGCCGTGGCCCGGATCGTCTCGACCACCGCCTCCACGGCCCCCCGCCGTACGGGCCCGAGGGGAGACGACGGCTCGACCGACCACAGCGGCAAGTGGACGGTGTAGGCGATGCCGAGTTCGTCGCGCAGGGCCGCCAGCCCGGCGACCGTGTCCGCCGAAAACGC
>JBBJOE010000071.1:0-10743 GCA_037721765.1 Thermomicrobiales bacterium | reverse complement strand
ACCGGGTCGAGGTCGCCGCCAGCACTGCCGCCATGCACACCGCGAGGTGGCACCATCGACGGGAGAGAAACACGGCCAGGGGCAATCGCCCCCCATGAATCCGAACGATCACGTTTGACATCGACATGACCCACTGCTACAGTCCGCCTGAGAACCGAATACCGTAATGACGATGAACGGAACGAGTACGCGCCGGAACGGCGGGTCGAGCGACCTGGGAGACGGTGGGAGCCCAGGACCCGGCGGGCGCGGAATGGCTCCGGGAGTCGTGCCCCGAACGAGACGGCGTCGCCCCCGGGCGACTCCTCCCCAGTAGGCGGCACCGGAATCCCCACCGTTATCACGGGGCGACGCGTCGGCACCCGATCGAGATGATCGTGCTCGCGCGTCTGGAGTGGGGACCGTTGGTCCCAACGAGGGTGGCACCGCGGGCATGCGCTTTTCGCATCCCGTCCCTGATCAGGGACGGGATGTCGTGTTTTTCGGGCGCTCACCCGCGAGAGGTTCACCGATGACCAGCACTATCGCCACGACGACCAATGGCGCGAGCGCGACCACCACGTCGCCCGCCACCGGCCACCGACCGACCGACCGATCGACCGCGGAACAGACTCAGGATCCCGGCACGGGCACCCCCCCCCAACGGTCGGCCAGCCGGAGTGAACATCGACCCACCCTGCAGGAGGTCGCCGCCTCCGTCCGCGGTCGCCCGCCCGGCGGCCCCAATCTCGTCCCCATCTGGCGCGAGGTCGTCGGCGACCTCGAAACCCCCGTCTCCGCCTTCCTCAAGGTCGTCGGCGACCGGCCTGGCTTCATCCTCGAGAGCGTCGAGGGCGGCGCCCGGATGGGCCGCTACTCCTTCATCGGCACCGCCCCCTTCGCCACCGTGGTCTTCGACGATGGCCAGATGCGCGCCGAGCGCGACGGTGTGCCGGAGACCATTCCCGCCCCGGACCCGCTGGTCGCCCTGGGAAACCTCCTCGCCGCCTACCGCAGCGAACACGTCGCCGGCGTCCCCCGCTTCCTCGGCGGCGCCGTCGGCTACCTGGCCTACGAGGCCGTCCGCGCCTTCGAGCCCCGCGTCGGGGAGGCCGCCGGGCCCGGCCTGGCGATGCCCGACGGCCACTTCATGCTCTTCGACAGCCTGCTCGTCTTCGACCATATCGAACGTTCGATCCGCGCCGTCAGCCACGTCCACCTCGACGACGTCGTCGCGGGGGACGCTGGCACCGGTGCCGGGGGGTCGGAATCACTCGCCGCCGCCTACGAGGCCGCCACCGGCCGCGTCGATGACCTGGTCGCCGCGCTCGGCGGCCCCACACCCCGCCTGACCTCCGGCCGCCCGCCGCTCGATGGCCCCGTCTCCGCCCGGGGCACGTCCAACACCACTCCCGAACGGTATCGCGAGATCGTCGAGCGGGCCAAGGCCTACATCGGCGCCGGGGACATCTTCCAGGTCGTCCTCTCGCAGCGGGTCGATGTCCCGACCAATGCCCATCCCTTCACCATCTATCGCGCCGTCCGCCGCGTCAACCCGTCTCCGTACATGTTCTACCTGAACCTCGGGCCCTACCAGATCGTCGGCGCCTCGCCCGAGCAACTGGTCCGTCTCGAAGGCCGCACCATGACCAACCATCCTATCGCCGGCACCCGCCCCCGGGGCGCCACCCCGGAGGAGGACGCCGCCCTGGCCGCCGAGCTGCTGACCGACGAGAAGGAACGGGCCGAGCACATCATGCTGGTCGACCTGGGCCGCAACGACGTCGGCCGGGTCGCCGCACCGGGCTCCGTCCACGTCCCCCGCTTGATGGAGGTGGAGACCTTTTCCCACGTCATGCACCTCGTCACCGTCGTCGAGGGCACCCTGGCCGACGAGTACTCCGCCCTCGACGCCCTCCGATCCTGCTTCCCGGCCGGCACCGTCTCCGGCGCCCCCAAGGTCCGGGCGATGGAGATCATCGCCGAGCTGGAGACCGACCGCCGCGGCGCCTACGCCGGCGCCGTCGGCTACATCGACTTCGCCGGCGGCATGGACACCGCCATCGCCCTCCGCACCCTGGTCTACCGCGACGGCGTCGCCTCCCTCCAGGCGGGCGGCGGCATCGTCGCCGACAGCACCCCGGACGGCGAGTTCGCCGAGAGCTTCCAGAAGATGCGGGCCCTGGTCCGGGCCCTCGAACTGGCCGAAGAGATGACGCGCGCCGGCGAGCCCGGCGCGGGAGAGGACGGCAGCCGATGATCCCGCTGCCTGACGCCGACTCCTCATGCGCCGTCGACCTCGATCGGGACGTGCCCGGCTTGGTCGCCCGCGGGGAGGTCGCCCCGTGATCCTGCCGCTCGACAACGACGACTCGTGCACCACCACCGCCTACCAAGCCCTGCCCGGGCTGGTCGCCCCGGTCATCGTCGCCCGTGAGGAGGTCGCCCCGTGATCCTGCCGCTCGACAACGACGACTCGTTCACGTTCAACCTCTACCAGGCCCTGCGCGCGTTGGGCAGCGAGGTCACCGTCGTCCGCAACGACGCCATCACCGTCGAGGAGATCCGGGCCCGCGTCGCCTCCGGCGAGATCGACCGGGTCGTCATTTCCCCCGGCCCCCGCACCCCGGTCGAGGCCGGTATCTCCGTCCCCCTCATCCAAGGACTCGCCGGCGCGGTCCCGATCCTGGGGGTCTGTCTCGGTCACCAGGCCATCGGCGCCGCCTTCGGGGGCGTCGTCCTCCGCGCCCCGGCCCTGATGCACGGCAAGACGTCCCCGATCCACCACCGCGGCCGGGGCATCTTCGCCGGCCTCCCGACCCCCTTCACCGCCACCCGCTACCATTCCCTGATCGTCGAGCGCGACACCCTTCCCCCCGCCCTAGAGATCACCGCCGAGACCGCCGACGGCATCATCATGGGCATCCGTCACCGCGAATTCGCCATCGAGGGCGTCCAGTTCCACCCCGAATCGATCCTGACCCCCGTCGGCAACGACCTCCTCGCCAACTTCGCCAACCCCTCCGGCCCAGCGATCTCCCACCGGGCCGAACCGGCCCTGGCCCTCGGCTATTAGGAACGATCGAAGGTGGTCAGCTCGGCGCAGGACCCGTGGGTCCTTCGATCCCGCGAGTTCAGCGGGCGCCGCGAGTAGGGCCGGACGCGGCCAGGTGTCCAGAGTCCCGTCGGGACGACCGGGACCGGGCGACGAGACGGGACGGTCCCAGACCCGGTGGTCCAATGCCCCACCAGTCCGGGATGTCCCGTCCGGGCGCGGGGCCGCGACACGTCCGGCGGACCCGGCGGACGAAGAAGGCGACGGCGACACGAGCTGTCACGAGGTCGAAAGAAGGGAGAGGATATGGCGCGGGCGGTCGAAGAGACGATGCGGGCGACGATCGGGGCCGGGAAGGGGGCCGGTCCTTCGGACGACCCGCCCTACGATATCCGGGACGCGATCCGCGCCGTAGTCGACCGCGACGGCCTCTCTGCCGCCGCCGCGACACGCGCCATGGACGCGATCATGTCCGGCGAGGTCAGCGGCGCCCAGATCGGCGCCCTCGTCACCGCCCTCCGGCTGCGCGGTGAGACGGTCGAGGTCATCACCGGCTTCGCTCGCGGCATGCGCCAGCACGCCCTCAAGGTGACGCCCCGCCTCGATACCGGCCCCCTCGTCGACACCTGCGGCACCGGCGGCGACGCCTCTGGCACCTTCAACATCTCCACCACCGCCAGCTTCGTCATCGCCGGGGCCGGGGTCCGCGTCGCCAAGCATGGCAACCGGGCCGTCACCAGCAAGTGCGGCTCGGCCGATGTCCTGGAGGGCCTCGGCGTCGCGGTCGAACTCGCCCCCGAGGCCGTCGCCCGCTGCATCGACGAGGTCGGCATCGGCTTCATGTACGCCCCGGCCTTCCACCCCGCCATGCGCTTCGTCGGCCCCGCCCGCCGCGAGATCGGCATCCGCACCATCTTCAACGTCCTCGGCCCCCTCACCAACCCGGCCGGGGCCCGCCACCAGTTGATCGGCGTCGGCCACCCCACCATCGCCCCGACGCTGGCCGAGGTCCTCCGCGAACTCGGCAGCGCCCACGCCGTCCTGGTCCACGCCGAGGAGGGTCTGGACGAATTGGGCCTCGACGGGCCCTCGATGGTCACTGACTACGACGAGCGCCGGGGCGACATCCGCTCCTACCCGATCGCCCCAGAAGATTTTGGCCTTGCCCGCTCCACCCGCGAGGCCATCGCCGGCGGTGACGTCGCCACCAACGTGGCCATCACCCGCCGCGTCCTCGGTGGCGAGCCCGGCCCCTGCCGTGACGTCACCCTCCTCAATGCCGGAGCCGGCATCTACGCCGCCGACGCCTCCGGCAGCCTGGCCGAGGGCATCGACCTCGCCCGCCACTCCCTCGACTCCGGCGCCGCCGGCGCCGCCCTCGACGCCCTGGCCCGCATGACCCAGGACCTCGCCGCCTCGGCCGCCGGCGTCCCCGCATGACCACCCGGCTAACGACGCTTCCCGTCGCACCCGCGCCCGAGACCATCACGAGGGGTTCGCACCGCTTCGGGGCGCCTGACGACGCGGGGGCGTCGGCCCCCGGCATGGTGCGTGGCGATGCGAATGCGTCGTCCGTCGCCACGGCGGCTGGCCCCGTCGGGGCGCCGCCAGCGCGCCCGGAGAATCGGGGAACGACGATGTCCCGGGTCATCCCAGACCCGGCTTCCGCGCTCACGACGACCAGAACCCCCGGCACGGTCGGGAAATCGGGTCCTATTGGGCACCGGGGCCACCTGGGACGGGACGAACCCAACGGCCGACGCCGAGCCGTGAGCCGCCACGACGGGCCAGGACGCGGACAGAATCGGGAGGACTCGTAGATGAAGGCTCAATCCCGGGCAGGGAAGGACGCGGGGCCCTCCCGGTCCACGGCCTCGGTGGATCCCGGTGGACCCTGGCGGTCGGCACCCAGATCCGGTATGAGTCGGGCCAATCTGGTGCGGGAAGCCAGCGAAGGAACGTCGGTGCCAGGTACCGGCGAGATGTCCACGGGATCTGGCGGCGGCGGGCAAGCCGCCATTCCAGGCCGGAAGCGTTCACGCGAGTGGGAGGGATGACCAGGATGCCGACGTCCGCCGGAAGCGCCACGTCCGAGATCCGATCTGGCTCTGACGCCAGCCCGACCGGGGCCGCCGTCCCCACCGGCACCATCCTTGACAAGATCATCGCCCAGACGATCGACGACCTCGCCCGCCGCCAGTCCGAGGTACCGGAGTCCGGCCTGGCTCGCCGGGCCGCCGCCCGGCCCGATGCCCTTCCCCTATCGACCCTGCTCCGGGCCGTCGAGGTCGGCCTGATCGCCGAGATCAAGCGTGGGTCCCCGTCGCGAGGGGTCTTCCCGGTCGCGGTCGATCCCGCCACACTCGCCGGGGACTACATCGCGGGTGGGACGACCGCCCTCTCCGTCCTCACCGACGGACCGTTCTTCCATGGTTCCCTGGCCGATCTGGAGGCCGTCGTCGCGGTTGCCCGCTCCGCTCCCCGCCCCGTCGCCGTCCTCCGTAAGGACTTCATCGTCTCGCCCTACCAACTCCTCGAAGCCCGCGCCCACGGGGCCGACGCCGCCCTCCTCATCGTTGCCGCCCTCGAGGACGCCTCCCTCGTCGCTCTCCTCACCCGCGCCGCCGAGCTAGGCCTCACCGCGCTGGTGGAGGTCCACGACGGGGCCGAACTGGCCCGGGCCCTCGCCGCGGGCGCCACCCTCGTCGGCGTCAACAACCGGGACCTCCGCACCTTCGACCTCGACCTCGCCACGACCGAGGCCATCGCCGGACAGATTCCCCCCGGCGTGACCCTGGTCAGCGAGAGCGGCATCTTTACTCGCGCCGATGTCGAGCGGGTCCGCCGCGCCGGGGCCCACGCCGTCCTCGTCGGAGAGTCCCTCGTCACCGCCCTCGATCGCCCCGCCGCCGTCCGCGCCCTACTGACGGCCGCGCCCGATCCCGGGGCCATCCCCGCCCGGACCCCCGTATGAGGTCAATGACTCCCCCTGATGGGTCCCGGCGGCACCGATCGTGGGTGGTGGGATCGGCGGGCGGACACGAGGTCCATCCCTACGATGGGTGCCGATCATCGAACGATCCCACTCGAACATCGAGCTTGTGCCTGGACCGCCACGCCGGGCGTCCCGAGTGTGTCGGAGATCCCGCTGGCCACGGCGGGAGGACCTCGTGTCCTCCCGCCGTGGCAAACCACGGAGGTGAAGAGAGGTGAGGAACGTAGGACACCCGTCGACCGATACCACCGTGCAAGACCAGGCTGGGCCACGTGAGAGTCGGGGCGATCCAGTCCTACGTACCGATGAACACACCTGGCCATCGATCGTGGGTCGTGAGACGGTGAAACTCTGTGGCATGCGGCGGCCGGACGACGCCGCCCACGCCGCCCGGAGCGGGGCGGATCTCATCGGCCTGATCTTCGCCCCGGGGCGCCGCCGGGTGACGGTCGAGGAGGGCCGCCGGGTGGCCGAGGCCGCCCGCGCCACCCGGCCGGATTCACCCCCGTTGATCGTCGGCGTCTTCGTCGATGCCCCGGCCACCGAGGTCAACGAGGTCGCGGCGGCCGTCGGGCTGGACGTGGCCCAACTCCAGGGCGACGAGTCGCCGGAGACGGTCGCGGCCGTGACCATCCCCGTCATCAAGGCCCTGCGACCGCCTCCCGGTACCACCCCCGGGGCCGTGCTGGCGACCATCGCTCCCTTCGCCGCCCTATCTCGACCCCCTCGCGCCTACCTGATCGACGGCTATGACCCGGTCGCCCACGGCGGCACCGGCCACCGCGCCGACTGGGACCTCGCCGCCACCATCGCCGGGCGCTTCCCCCTCGTCCTCGCCGGCGGACTGACGCCGGAAAACGTCGCCGGGGCCATCCGTCACGTCCGCCCCCTCGCCGTCGATGTCAGCGGCGGTACCGAGACGGACGGCACGAAAGACCCCACGAAGATCACCGGTTTCATCGAGGCGGCCCGGGCCGCATTTACGGCAGCGAGAGCGGATATCCACTCGGACATGCCCGTTGGGGACGGGTCATGACCCGCTGGAAGGTCACCCGCTTACCCGTTCACCCGGTCGTGCGAGGGTCAGCGAACGTCTTCGCTCGCGGCGGGCTCCCGATCGCTATGCTGAGCCAGAGCGTCGGCGGCGACCTTCCCGATCAGGGCCCGCAGCCAGGCGTGCTCACGGGGCGGGATCTCCTGCGCCACCGTCGGGCCTCGCGGAGGGAGAGTCGTCGAGACCCGGTAGACCCCGTTCTCACGCGTCATGAACCCGTAATCCACCAGTTCCCGCCGCAGCGTCGCCACGTCGGCGAAGATCGGCCGCAACGTGTCATTGACTACCTGCTCCGGGTATGACACGCCTGGTCGGAACCGCGTCAGGATGTGCCGGAGGACGATCACCCGCTTCTTCCGCTTCGCGGGCAGGGTGGTTAGCCGTTCCCCCTCGAAGAAATCCCGTAGGGTCTTGGCCGCCGCCCGGTCCACCGGCGGTCCCCCCTCGCCGTCGGGCTCCTCGTCCGGCTGCCGGCCAACACGTCTCGCCCCGGCGGGTCCCTGGCGACCTCGCCCCGTCCCCACCGATCCTTGGCCAGCGTCGCCCGTGGCGATCGTGGCCGGGTCAACCTCTCCCGCCGCATCGCCCGCGCCGATCGCGCCGGCCGTCGCCGACGACAGTGCCCGCTGGTCCAGCGCGTAGCGGCGACTCGCCCCCGCCTCGGTCACGCTCACGAAGCCAGCCTCGACCAGCCGCGCCATGTGGTGACTGATCGTCGGTGCCGTCAGGCCGAGGGCCCGCCCCAGGTCGGCTCCCGTCATCGTCCCCTCCGCCAGCCGCCCGAGGATGCGCAGACGGGTCGGATCCGCCAGCACCCGGAACGCCGCCGCCAATCGCTCGGCGTCGAACGAAGCGTCTTCCCCCACTCGCTTACCCATCATCACCCACCCCCACGTTAGCCATTCATCGAATATTCGATAGTATGCGAAGGATGGGATGGCGTCAATCGATCGAACCGAGCTTTCACTTCCTTCCGTCAGATGTCGGGCTGGTCCAGGATTCGCACGATCTCCGTCGCGAGATACAGGCGGTTGCGCTTCTGGCCAGTGACCTCGGAGACGATGCCCTCTGCCTCCAACCGGGCGATGATAGTCCGGGCCGTTGGGTCAGACACCCCGAGTCGGGCCACGATGGCCGCGGCGGTGACGACCGGGTGGGCGAACAGGCCGTCGACGACGTGAATGACGTTCACCGACCCCCCTACTGACTGAAGCATTGACCGGTACGTATCCCAGAGCTGGCGCAGGCGCTTGCTGACGGTGAACCCTTCGTTCGCCTGCGTCTCGATGGCCGTCAGGAAGAAGGTGATCCAGCCGTGCCAGTCGCCATGCTGGCTCACTCGGAGGAGCCCATCGAGATAGTCGCCGCGGTGCCGCTCGAAGAACGGACTGAGATGTAGGAGGGGTTGTTCGAGCACCCCCCAATCTTGGAGCAGGAGGGGGAGCAGCAATCGTCCGAGGCGTCCGTTCCCGTCATCAAAGGGGTGGATGACTTCAAACTGGTAGTGAGCGACCGCCAGTCGGATGAGTAGCGAAAGGTCATCCGGCTCGGCGACGTATCGGAGGAGGTCCTCCAGCAATTCGGTCACGGCGGTCGGGGGCGGGAGGACGAAGAGCGCATTCGCGAGCGTGTCACCGGGTCGGCCGATGAAGTTCTGCCGCGTTCGAAACGCACCCCTGGTGATGGTTTGTCCACGGGCATCCCGCATCAGGATGGCGTGCATTTCGCGGATCGACGAGAGCGACAATGGCCGATCAGTGGGTCGCGATAAGCCATAGTCGAGCGCGGCGACGTAGTTGGCGACCTCCCGGACGTCGGACGTCGCCTCGTTCGACCCCGCGCTGCCCTCGAACATCAAAAGTTGACCGACGTTGGCGATGGTCCCCTCGATCCGGCTTGACGCGACAGCCTCACGCCGGATCAATGGTTGGACCAGAAGGTAGGGTGGGGGAGAGTCAAGCCAAGGCCAGCGAGTTTCCCAAGGGCGAGCGAGGCCGATGCGAGGCGGGCGATGAGATTGTCGTCCTTCTCGAAGCTCGGGGGCAGCCGGTTCGGCAGGAACGCCCAGGAGTCAGATTCGCTTCGGACCAGTGTGCCGGGCGAGGATGGACGAAAGTCGTCGCATTTCACAGGCACCACCTCGCAATGACCCGCGGCGGTGCGCACCGGTGCTGGTCGCGGGTCGCGCCGTCTTGAGCGGCACGACGACCCGAGTAGTCAAGGTTCCTTGTGTACTCCGTCATTTATGAAAACATTACACCTTGAAATTTAGCATGTACGCGCTGCTCAACGTGAGCGGACCAAGGGCCCGAGGTCACTCCTCCCAGAAGGCGCGGCGGAATTCGGCGCTGTCGTAGTAGCCGACGATGCTGACGATCTGGCCCTGGCTGGTCCGGATCACCGCGACCTGTTCGGAGACCACCTCGCGACCCCACCGGTCGGAGGGCTCGCGGATCAGGAACTGCACCACCGCCCGGTCCCCCTCGCCGATCACGTCACTGACCTCCCACCGGGCCAGTGGGTAGGACGAGACCACTCCCCCGAAATAGGCCACGATCTCGTCGGCGAGGCGGACGGGCGGCTGGTGGGGAAGGGAACGGAAGCTGGCGTGGTCGGCCAGGGTGGCCCGCAACCGGCGGGGGTCCCGCCGGTCGAGGGCGAGGAAGAATTCCCGGCCCAACCCGGCCGCGTCGGCTTGCGCGGGAGACCCGGGACGGCCCGGATCGGGGGCGTCGCCTGCCGTCTCGTCTCCCCCCTCATCGGTCCCTGATCCCATCGGTCCCATCAGCGACCGGGCCGGGTACGGACCGGAACCAGGGTCAACAACTCGGCCAGCGGCACCCGGGAGATCGCCGCGATCCCCTCCCTGGCCCCGGACCGGTCGAGCATGATGTCCATGTCGGCCAGCACCGCCAGGTCGTGGGCCGCCAGGTGTTCGGCCAGGGCCCTGATGGTCCAGTTGTGTTGTTGACGGCTGGTCCCCGGACGCTCCCAGGCCGCGTCGACCAGGCTTCGCAACAGCGAGCAGGTACTTTGGCGGAGGCGGCGAAACTCGGCCATCACCTCTAACGGAATCTGCTGCCTGTCGTGGGCCTGGCTGGCCGTCGTCGGCGCGAATGGGGTCAGACGGTCGAGGTCCGGGTTGGTCTGGACGGAGATCTGGTGCATCTTGGGGAAGACCCGTCGTTCCTCGTCGCGCATCTCGAAGAGGAGACCGATCACCGATGGCTCGCCCCGACGGGTGGCCCGCATCAGGGGGGCCGGGTCGTGGATGGGGGAAAGCCAGCGGGACAGGTGGTTGATCGTGAACGAGAGGCGCAGCACCAGCGAGCCGTTGTCGAGATCCGTCACCGGTACCCCGACCGCTGGCCGGGCCGGGCCGGGCCGGGCCGGGGTCATGTCCGGAGAACGCTCCCCGTCATCGCCGGTAGGGGCGATCACGCCCGACGGTGGCGTGTGGGTCTGGTAAGGAGTCTGGGGTTGCGCCACGCGTGTCCTCTTTCTCCGGCCCGTCCGCCGGGCGATTGGCACCGGGCGCGATCGCGCCCGGCACGGCCGGTCACGCCAGGGCGTCCCGGGCCTGCTCGCGATGCTCCGTATCGTGATCCATGATCCGGGCGACCAGCCACCGCAGCGTGATCGGGCCATGGACCTCGTGTT
>JBBJOE010000388.1:0-2822 GCA_037721765.1 Thermomicrobiales bacterium | reverse complement strand
CACGCCGCCGAGATCGCCGCCGGCGGCACCCGCCTCTTCTACGACCCCTCCCAGCAGATCGTGGTCATGCCGCCGGAGGACATCTTGGCCGGGATCGAGCCCGCCTGGGGCGTCGTCCTCAATGACTACGAATTGGGGATGCTGGAACGCAAGACCGGCCTCGGCCTGGATGCCCTGCGCGAGCGCGTCCCGCTCGTCGGGGTCACGTTCGGCAGCGAGGGCTCCGAGCTGCACCACGGCGGCGAGACGGTCCGCATCCCCATCGCCGCCTCTGACGAGGTGGTCGACCCGACCGGCGGCGGCGACGCCTACCGCTCCGGCCTGCTCAAGGGCTTGCTGCTCGGGCTCGACCTCCCGATCGCCGGCCGGATCGCCGCCCTCGCCGCGACCTACGCCATCGAGCGCCACGGCCCCCAGGAACATGCCTACACGCCCGAGACGTTCGTCGCCCGCTTCGACCGGGCGTTCCCCGATGTCGCCGGCGTCATCCACGCCGCCATGTTCGCCGCCCCGGTGGTGACGGGCTCCCCGGCCGCCGCTGGCGTCACCGTGCCGGTATGACGGACCGTTGCCGACGAGACGATATCCGACGCTGACGCCGGGTCGAACCGTGACCTGGCACGACGGACGGCCAGACGGTCGCCGATCACGTGACGGAGTGGCCGAGTGGCCGCCGCTGAAAGGACGAGGACCCGTGGTTTCCACCTCACCGCTGCGCTTCGACATCAAGGACCCTTCCCTGGCAGCAGACGGCCGCCGCCGGATCGACTGGGCCGCCCGCGAGATGCCGGTCCTGGCCCAGATCAAGGAGCGGTTCGCCGCCGAGAAGCCCCTCCAGGGGATCCGGATGCTCTGCTGCGCCCACATCACCACCGAGACCGCCAACCTGGCCCTGACCTTCCAGGCCGCCGGGGCCGACGCTGTCCTCTGCGCCAGCAACCCGCTCTCGACCCAGGACGACGTCGCCGCCGCGCTGGTCGAGGAGGGCATCGCCGTCTTCGCGATCAAGGGCGAGGACGGCGAGACCTACAACCGCCACATCCAGAGCGCCCTCGAGCACCGGCCGCAGCTGCTCCTCGACGACGGCGCCGACGTCGTCACCGAACTGCACCGCAACCGCCGCGAGCTCCTGCCGGACGTGATCGGCGCCACCGAGGAGACCACCACCGGCGTGATCCGGGAGCGGGCCATGGAGCAGGAGGGCGTCCTGGCCTTCCCGATCGTGGCCGTCAACGATGCCGACACCAAGCACTTCTTCGATAACCGCTACGGCACCGGCCAGAGCACCCTCGACGGCATCCTCCGCGCCACCAACATCCTCCTGGCCGGCAAGGCGATCGTCGTCGCCGGCTACGGCTGGTGCGGAAAGGGCATCGCTACCCGGGCCAAGGGCATGGGCGCCCACGTCATCGTCACCGAGGTCGACCCGGTCCGGGCCCTGGAGGCGGCGATGGACGGCTTCCTGGTCATGACCATGGAGCGGGCCGCCGCGATCGGCGACATCTTCATCACCGCCACCGGCAACATCAACGTGGTCGACCGCCACCACCTGACCGCGATGCGCGACGGCGCCATCGTCGCCAACTCTGGCCACTTCAACTCCGAGATCAACGTCGCGGCGATGGAGGAGATGAGCGGCGAGGGACGCCGCACCCTCCGCCCCTTCGTCGAGGAGTTCGTCCTCTCCGAGGGCAAGAGCGTGATCCTGCTCGGCGAGGGCCGCCTGATCAACCTGGCCGCCGCCGAGGGCCACCCGGCCAGCGTGATGGACATGAGCTTCGCCAACCAGGCCCTCGCCGCCGAGTACCTGGTCAAGCACGGCTCGACCCTGGAGAACCGCGTCTACGCCGTGCCCCGCGACATCGACCACGAGATCGCCCGCCTCAAGCTGGAGGCGATGCGGATCACGATCGACACGCTCTCCGCCGAACAGACCCACTACCTGAATTCCTGGGACACCGGCGCCTGACGCCGCGGCCCGCCGGTCGGGTCGCCGCCGGGCATCGCGCCCGGCGCCGGCTGGCACCGCATATGCATGCGGCCCGGCGACGATGACGACGATGAGCGGCTGAATCAGCGGTTGGCCGCGAGATGCTTGATGCTCACCATGAGAGGGTCGCGCCGATGAGTTCCATGTCCCGGGCCGGAAACGGCGCCACCACCACCTCGACCTTCGGGTCGTCCGAGCGGGCCTTCTTCACTTCCGAATCGGTGACCGAGGGCCACCCCGACAAGGTCTGCGACCAGATCTCGGACGCCGTCCTCGACGCCGTCCTGACCGATGACCCGGACGCCCACGTCGCCTGCGAGGCGGCCGCGACCACGGGCCTGATCATGGTCTTCGGCGAGATCTCCACCTCGACCTACGTCGATATCCCGACCGTGGTCCGCGACGTGGTCCGCGACATCGGCTACGTCCACTCCGACGACGGCTTCGACGCCCACACCTGCGGCGTGATGGTCTCCATAAAGGAGCAGAGCCGCGAGATCGCCGCCGGCGTCGGGGAGGCGCTCGAATCGCGCGGCGATGACTCGGGCGGCGACGAGAGCCGGGACCCCTATGACCTGACCGGCGCCGGCGACCAGGGCATGATGATCGGCTTCGCCTGCGACGAGACGCCGGAGCTGATGCCGCTTCCTATCTCGCTGGCCCACCGCATCAGCCGCCGCCTGGCCGAGGCCCGCAAATCCGGCGAGATCAGCTACCTCCGCCCGGACGGCAAGAGCCAGGTCACCGTCGAGTACCGCAACGGTCAACCCCATCGCGTCGACGCCGTCGTCGTCTCCACCCAGCACGCCGACACCGTCTCCAACGACCGCAT
>JBBJOE010000387.1:0-2836 GCA_037721765.1 Thermomicrobiales bacterium | reverse complement strand
CCACCCTCGCCGATCTGCTCGATCATCACGGTGGTGGCGATCGTGGCGTCCTCGCCGTAGGGGCCGAAGGCGGCGAACCAGGAGTGGGGCTTGCTGTCCCGCTCGGAGGAGATCTGGGCGGTGCCCGTCTTGCCGGCGATCGGGTAGTCGTAGGTCGGGCCGAAGACCCGGGCCGAGCCGAACTCGGAGGCATTGCTGGTCTGGTCGCGCAGGGCCGACTGGATCTGGCCGACCTGGGTACCGGAGAGGGGCAGGGTGCCCAGCTCGACCCGCTCGCCCACCTGCTCCATCGAGCCCCCCGTCGAGCGCAGGCGATCGACGATGTACGGCTGGAGCAGGGTGCCGCCGTTGGCGATCGTGGCGTAGGCGTTCGCCATCTGGAGCGGGGTGGACTGGACGTAGCCTTGGCCGATCGCCAGGTTCACCGCGTCGCCGGTGGACCAGTAGTCGCCATGGACATCCAGCTTCCACTCCGGGTCCGG
The DNA here is from genome assembly GCA_037721765.1 of Thermomicrobiales bacterium. Lineage (GTDB taxonomy): Bacteria > Chloroflexota > Chloroflexia > Thermomicrobiales > UBA6265 > JACCVE01. Next base: position 2,354 of record JBBJOE010000387.1, on the reverse strand, counting down.
CACGGTGCCGCCCACCTCGGGGTAATAGGGGATGCCGGTCGGGCCGCCGAGGCCAAAGGCCCGGGCCATCGTCGGCAGCGCCATGTCGTCTTCGTCGTCGAGGTCCTGGCCGATCTGGTAGAAGACGGTGTTGCACGATTGGACCAGGGCCTGGTGCAGGGTGAGGGGGCCCTGCTGCGGCGACTCGTACTCGATCACCCAGTCGTTGTAGACGTTACCTTCGAGGAAGAATTGCGAGGGGCACTCGATGATCGTCTCCTCGGAATAGTCGAGGTACTCCATCGCGGCGGCGGTGGTGATCATCTTGAAGATCGACCCGGTCGGGTAGGAGCTGTTGGTGGCCCGGTTGATCAGCGGGGTCGTCTCCTCGTCGTTGACCCGCTGCCACTCCTTCTGGGTGAAGCCGAGGATGAAGTCGTTCGGGTCGTAGGTCGGGTGGCTGACCATCGCCAGCACCGCGCCGGTGCGGGGGTCGAGGACCACCGCGCTGCCCCGCTCGTCGCCCTCGACCTCGCCGACGGCGGCATCCGTCGCCCGCTGCAGGTCGAGGTCGATGGTCAGGACCACGTCCTTGGCCGGGCGGGGCTTGCGCTCGGCGATCAGGCTCCGCTCCGACCGGCTCTCGCACTCGACCACCGCCAGGCGGCCGCCGGCGGTGCCGGTCAGGACGTCGTTGGCGCCGTACTCCAGGCCGCTGCGGCCGACGAACGATCCCTCCGCGACCGATGGGTCGGACTCGATGTCGTCGGCGTTGGCCTGGCTGACGTAGCCGGTGATGTGGGCGGTCAGCGACCCCTCGGGGTAGACGCGGCGGACGGTCGGCCGCATCCGGACCCCGCCCAGTGTCCCCAGCGGGTCGAGGAGTTCTTCACCCCGCTCCTGGGAGACGAGGGTCAGGGGGACGTCCCACTCGGGCTCGGCCTCGGCGTAGGCATCGCGGATCTCGTCCTCGGTCATCTCCAGCAGGCCGCTCAGCTCGGCGAGCAGGGCGTCCTCGTCCTCGATCTCGCCGGGGACGATGCTGATCTGGAAGACATCGCCGTCGACCGCCAGCACCTCGCCGTCGCGGGTCAGGATCGATCCCCGCTTGGCCGGCTCGGCGTCGAATTGGACGCAGCCGTCTCCCCCCAGGTCACGGAAGATCAGGCCCGGGGTCCAGGCGACGGCCCAGCCCTCGGGGTCCTTGGCGAGCTGGACCTCGTTCTCCTCGGTGATGGCGCCGACGAGGTCGGACTCCATGGTCATGGCGACGGGCACGGTCGAGTCGAGCGTGGCCTCGCCGGTGACCTCGACCGCGACGGAGGTCAGGCCGGCCGCCTCGGCGATGCCCTGGTAGCGGCCGACGAAGTCCTCGCGGCTGATGACGCCCTGGCTGTCGGCGGAGAGCAGATCGTAGAGGCCGTCGTAGTCGCCCGCGGCCCAGCGCTCACCCCAGAGGGTGACGATCTCGACGGGATCGGGCCCGGCCGGGGTCGGGGACGCGGCGGGCGTCGCCGTCTGCCCAGGTGACGGAGGCGTCGTCGGGGCGGCGGGTGCCGCCGCCGTGGGAGGGGCCGCCGTGGCGACGGTCGGGGCGGCCGGCATGGCGGTCGGGGCGAGGGGCGGTGCGGTCGCGGCGACGACGGCGAAGGCGGCGCCGGTCGGCGTCGGCGCGGCGGCATCCTCGCCCTGGCCGAGTCCGTCCGCGGTCAGGACGTCACCCCGGACCAGCAGGGCCGCCGCGACCCCGATCAGTGCCAGCAGCAAGGCCGCGACCGCCCACGGCCAGCGGGGGGCAGCCTGGTGCGGTGCGGCGTAGGGAGAGTGATGGCGTGCCAAATGTGAGGATCCTTCCAAAGGTGGGGGACAGGTGGTGCGGGTGAGGGAGTTGGCGTCCGCCGGTGCCGGGAGCGGCGACCGCCGCCCGCCGGGGATGCCCATGGTGATGACCCGATCACGATGCCTAGCCTAATGCTGCCAGCCGGGGACCGGGGCGTCAAGCGAAAGGACAAGGCGATGTGCCGGACTGGCACCGCGTCGCGGGGTGAGAGCGGGGTCGTTTGGAGAAGGCGGATCGGTAGGCCGTTCGGAGGACCCGCGCGGTACGTCTCTCCAGAGTGGGTGTCTGGGAAGGGGTCATCGAGCCATCCCGCGGGTCATGAGCCGCGTCATCGCGACGAAGATCCCGGCTTCTCGGGTCACCGCCAGATGTGCATACTCCTCGCTCAGGCGGCGGTGGCGACCCGGCTAGGCGAAGGTCCGCTCGACCACCCACCGAAGGGGCAGCACCTGGAACCCGACCGGCATCGGGGGCGGCTCGACACCGGGCGATACCCGGACCCAACGCCGGGGACGGGCCACCACGCTCAGCCTCA
>JBBJOE010000070.1:0-10867 GCA_037721765.1 Thermomicrobiales bacterium | reverse complement strand
AACTCCACGACGGCCGGGTGTGGTGGAAGACGTCACCACCGTGGATGACGAGGTCTACCCCCTGTTCGAGGATGCTGTCGATCGCCGCCGCGTAGGCCCGCTCGATGTCGAGGGCCCGCTGGTTGCGCCCCGAGTCCGGGTCGATCCTCCCCCCGGTCCGGTACCCGAGGTGGGTGTCGGAGACGTGGGCGATGCGGAGGGTCCGGGTCATGATCGCGCCCTCTCCACCGTCGCCGGCATCCTCGCGATCTCTAGCACCCCCATGTGCACCCCCACCCCGTCCTCACCCCAACGCTCGTCGTCACGCCCGAGCGTATCACCGGCGGCGATCCTGGCGCTTGCGCAGCATGCCCTCGGCGAGCGACCAGGCGTTGAATCCGACCTGACCCCGTTTCTCGCGGGCGGCTTGGTCGATCTTGTCGCCGACCTCGCCGACCTCGGCCGGGTCTAGGCCGTCGCAGGCGGCCCGGACCTTGGCGCCCGACGGGGCCTTGTCGCCCATGTGGCGCTTCAGGATGCTGAAGAGCACGTCGCCGGGGTGGCCGCCCGTCTTGGCGCCGTCGCCGTTGAAGACCCGCTGGCCGTGCATCCCGCTCAGGGTCGGGGGGAAGGGGAACGAGCCGAAGAGGGGGGTCCGGAAGTGGGCGTGGCGGACCAGCAGGCGCCCCTTGCGGAGGCCGAGCAGTTCGGCCTTGGTCGTCTCGGTCAGGGAGCGGTAGGCGCTGTTGACGATCTCCTCGTCGCCGACCCGGCCGTAGAAGGCCGTGCCGCAGTTGCCGAGGATCTCGTCGTCGACCTTGGAGCGGAACTGCTGGGCGCCGAAGAGGACCACGTTGAGGTGGCGCCCCCGGGCGGCGATGTCGACCAGGGTGTCGCGCAAGCCGCCCTGGCCGCCGCCGGGAGCGTACTTGTTCAACTCATCGACGAAGACGACCAGCTTGTTGACGCCGAGCTCCTGCCGCTCGGCCATCTTCCAGATCTCCTGGATGACGGTCGTGACCACCAGTTCCTGGGCAACGGTGTTACAGGCGGCGATGTCGACGACGCGGAGTTCTTGATCCTCGAACTTGGCGTCGGGCCGGGGGAGCGAGCCGTACTCGACCGCCTTGGTCGAGAGGAGGCCACCGAGCTTGTTGGGCAGGGCCTTGAACCGGTTGCGGGCCTTGTTGATCGTGAACTTGTGGTGGCCGTGCCAGTTGTCGGGCGAGCGGCCGGAGGCGTCTTCCCCCTGGAAATGGGCGTCGATCTGGGCGAACAGGGCTTCCAGTTCGTCCATCGAGGCGATCTTGCGCTCGCGCAGCTCGAAGATGAAGCCCATCAGCTTGTCGTCGAGGTCGCCGTGGTCGAAGACCTTGTGCGGCATGTAGAGGAGGGGTTCCAGTGACCAGAGGATCGGGAAGACCACGTCCTCCGTCTCTCCCTGGGCCGTCCTTTGGGTGTTGAGCTTGCCCCGGGCGGCCATGGCGTTCAGCCGGACGACGTCCTGGCCATGGGCCTCGGGTTCTGAGCCGAACTTGAACGGGGCGAAGATCCGGAACGCCGAGAAGGGCTTCGGTTCCAGGCCGAGGGCGGCGTAGGCGGCCCCCGTCAGGCTGTCGAGACCACGGGCCCCGGCGGCGGCGTAGCGGTCCTCCATGCCGGGGTCGGGGTCGGCGGGCTTGTCGAGCCAGAGGAGGTCGGGACCCTTGACGTTGAACATCAGGGCGGCGACCGTCTTCTGCTCCCCGCGCATCTTCTGGAAGATGGCGCTGGTCAGGAAAAGGGCGTGGCTGGTCTTGGTCGCCAGGCCGGATTGGCCGGTCCAGTTGGCGTGGCCGGCCTCGGGCCCGAGCAGGTAGTCCTCGTCGAGCCAGATCGGGGAGCGCTGGAAGACCCGGTGACCGTCGTCGCCGGTGCGGACGGTGCCGTCGGGGTATCGCTCGTAGTTGCCGTTGGTGTGCATCAGGGCCGGGATCGCCATGCCGGTGTAGTCGTCACGGCCGAGGGCCTGCTCGATCGCTTCCGGCGTGGCGAAGTAGACCGGGCCGGCCACGGCGGGGCGATGGGAGGTGACGTCGTCGCGGAGGTGCTTGGTGGCCAGCACGTTGACCGTGAAGACCAGGATCTCCGGCCGCAGGGTTGGCTGCTCCTCGCCGAGGGCGTTTTCGATGTGGCGGTCGAAGTAGTCGTCGAGGAAGGTCCGCAGGTCTGAGTAGCGGCGCGGTTCGTCGACGACCCCGACCACGGCCGCCTCTTCCGAGAAGGCGACGACGATGTGCCCGACGTCGAGGGTCAGGGCGTCGTCGGCGGCCCAGAAGGCGAAATGGTGGGCGCCGGCCGGTTCCTTCTCGCTGCCGACGACCCGGCCGATCACACCGGTCGCCTTGTCGACCAGGGCGGCGAAGCTGTCGATCAGGCGCGGCGTGGCCTCGACCGGGTCGCCCTCGTCCCAGGGGTCGGTGGCGGAGAGGCCCACGTCATCGGGGCGTTCGTCGTCCCGGAAGGGATGGTCGTCGTCCCCGGGGGGCCTGGTGTCCCGTGGCGTGGTGGTGGTCGGGCGAGTCGTGATGACCATCGCGTCGGTCCCTCCGGTGGGTGCGTGCGCTCGGGCGCGTTGGCGGCGGCTCGTCGCTGCTCGGGCGCGATGGCGCGCTACTGGCCGCCCGGCCAGCCGACCAGGCTAGAGGCGATGTGCCGCTTCAGGATCAGTTCGAGGTAGTGGATCGGGTAGAGCAGCGTGTCCCAGCGGGCGTCGGCGGTGGCGCGCGGGGCCCGCTCGGCCATCACCCAGGCCGAGAGGCGGTCGATCTCGGCGGTCCCCGTCACCACGGATGGGGCCTCGACCCGGACCAGGGCGTGGCGGGCGTCCTGCCCCTGGTGATCTCGTAGGCGTAGGTACCAAAGGGTCGGGCGATGGTCGTCAGTGGCGGTCGGGGCGGCGAGATCGTCCTCGCGGACGGAGCGGCGGTTGTCCCGCGGGCGATAGGCGGAGGTCCGGTGGCCGGGCGCCAGCTCGAAGACGTCGACAGCCTCCTGGCCGACGAGGTGCTGGCTGGTGACGTCCTTGACCAGGCCGATGGCGTTCGGCACGTCGAGCCGGAGGCGGCCATCGACCACGAGCCAGTCCCCATCCGGGGCGCCCGAGGCCCGCTCGCCCCACGCATCGAGCAAGCCGGACTCGACCTCCTCCCGGACGCCCCGGGCCGCGACGTAGGCGGCCTCGATCATCTTGCCGTACTGATTGGCGACGGCGGCGTAGGCGTCATCGTCGTCCAGGTAGGCCAGGGGGTCGATCACGTCCATGCCGCGTGCGTCCAGGGCATCGAGCAGATTGGCCAGGTCGCGGTTCCCGGTCCGGCGGGGGATCAGCCAGGCGTGGCGCAGGCGCAGGGTGCCGGGCATCACGGACGGGTTGCCCCGCTCGTCCCGGCGCAGGATCGCGGCGGCGGCGACGGTGGCCACGATGGGGACCAGGCCGATCCGCCAGACCAGGAGCGTCTTCTGGCTGCCGTCGAGGAAGGCCCGCAGGCGGGAGGGCGCGACCCGCTCGGAGGGGACGCGGTGGCAGCAGATGGCCATGTGGCCCTCCAGCCGCTCGATCGGGGCATCGAGCAGGGAGAGGGCGGCGTCGCCGTTTGGACGCTGGATCGTGCCCGCCCCGGCGAAGGCCATCTCCAGGCCGCCCGCGCCGCGCATGCTGGCGAACGGGACCTCCGAGGCCCGCATCGTTCGCTCGATCGCCAGCACCGCCTCGCTGAGGGAACGCGACGCGCCGCTCGAGCGCGCGGACCGTGGTCGGGAGGGGTCCGCCGGGGTGGGACCGGACGGGCCGCCCGACAACACGTTGGAAACCACCGGGGCACCTCTCCGGGATCGGCAAACCGGCCCATCGGCCCACGACGGGGCCGGGTCAAGACAGAACGGGCGTGCGGGATGGGCGCAGTATAGCGCGTCGGGCGATCGGGGCGGTGGGGTGTGGGAGGCCGCGGACGTCCGGTACACCCCAGAGGGGCGCCGGGCGCTTCGATACGTCCGCATGATCGCGGAGGTGGCGGATCAGTCGCCGCCGCCCGGACCGAGATCGTCGGAGTCCAGCCAGAGGGTGACGGGGCCGTCGTTGACGGATGCGACCCGCATGTCGGCGCCGAACCGGCCGGTGGCGACCGGGAGGCCGTGCGCGGCGATCCCCGCGGCGAAGCGATCGACGAGGGGGGCGGCCAGGTCCGGGGCCGCCGCCCCGGCGAAACTGGGGCGCCGGCCCCGGCGGAGGTCGCCGTAGAGGGTGAACTGGGAGACGACCAGGACGCCGACCGGTGGTTCGCCGGGATCGTCGGGACCCGCGCCGTGAAGGTCGAGGGCGGAGCGGTTCATCTTGCCATCGTCGTCCTCGAACAGGCGCAGGTTGACGACCTTCTCGGCCAGTCCATCGACCCGCTCCGGGCCATCACCGTGGCCGATCCCGACCAGGAGCAGCAACCCGGGCCCGATCGCCCCGACGAGCTCGTCCCCGACCGTGACGCTGGCCCGGCTGACCCGTTGGATCAGGACGCGCACGGTGATCCGCCGCCGGGGGGAGAATCCTGATCGCCAGGGGGCGGGGGCGGCAGCGTGCCCTCCTCGCCGGGGGGCTGGGTCGAGGCGGGGGCCTCGCGGTAGACGGTCGCCACGGCAAGGGCGGCGATGCCCTCGCCCCGGCCGACGAAGCCCATCCCCTCGTTGGTGGTCGCCTTGATCCCGATCGCGTCGCCGTCGAGGCCCAGGGCCCGGCCGATCGCGGCCCGCATCTCCGGGACATGGGGGTTGACCTTCGGTGCCTCGGCGATCACCGTCGCGTCGATGTTGCCGATCGTCCAACCGGACGCTCGCACCAGGCCGGCGGCGGTGACGAGCAGGACCAGGCTGTCGGCACCGGCGAAGGTGGGGTCGCCTGGCGGAAAGTGCTGGCCGATGTCGCCGAGGCCGGCCGCCCCGAGCAGGGCGTCGGCCATCGCGTGCAGCAGCACGTCGGCGTCGGAGTGGCCGGCCAGGCCGCGGTCGTGGGGGATCCGAATCCCACCGAGGACCAAGTCCCGCCCGGCGGCGAAGGCGTGGACGTCGTAGCCGATGCCGGTGCGGATCGCCGGGAAGGTCATCGGGCGAGTGCCTCCCCGGTGCTCGGCGTCGCCGATCCGGGCGCGAGGGGGACATGGGCCATCAGGGCGGCGGCCAGGACGAGGTCGTCCGGGCGGGTGATCTTGAGGTTGGTCGCCGCGCCGGGCACGACCGCCACCGGCCAGCCGAGGGTCTCGAAGAGGCCCGCCTCATCGGTGTAGTCACCGGCGAACTCGGGGCCGGTCATCGCCCGCAGGAGGAGGTCCCGGCGGAAGGCCTGGGGCGTCTGGGCGGCCCAGAGACCATCGCGGGAGACCGTTTCGACGATCGCCAGGGCGAGATCGACCCGCTTTAGAGTGTCGTGGACGGGAACGGCGGCGATCGCGGCGCCGTCCCGGCGGGCGGCCGCGACGCAGGCCTCGACCAGGTCCGGGGTGACCAGGGGCCGGGCCCCGTCGTGGATGACGACCACGTCGTGCCCTGCCGGGGTGGCGAGCAGGCCGGCCAGGGTCGAATCCTGGCGCCGTCCGCCGCCGGCGACGATGCGGACCGGCACGCCCCAATCGTCCCCGGCGACCAGCTCCTCGGCCGCGGGCCGGACCGCGTCTCCCACCACGAGGACGACCCCGGCGACCGAGGGGGCGCGGCAGATGGCGGCCAGGGCCGTCGAGAGGACGGTCGCCGCCCCGGTGCCGAGGGGGGCCAGCACCTTGGGGGTGGGGCCGAAGCGCTCGCCCCGGCCGGCCGCGACGACGATGACGGTGACGTCGCCCGCGCGGCCGGGCGCGGCGCCGGGTTCGGGTCCAGAGGCCCCGTCCGGATCGACCCTCCCCGGCCAGGGCGCCTCAGGCGGGGACATTGACGGGCACCGCGAAGACCATCCGGCCCGAGCCGGTCTGGAGCATCCGGGTGACGGTGACGTCGACCGTCTTGCCGATCAGGCGGCGGCCGCCGTCGACGACCACCATGGTACCGTCGTCGAGGTAGCCGATCGCCTGGCCGCCCTCGCGGCCCTCCTGGATCAAGCGCAGGTTGAGACCTTCCCCCGGCAGGACGGAGGGGCGCAGGGCGCGGCCGAGGGTGTTGAGGTTGAGGACAATGACGCCCTGGATCTGGGCCACTCGTTGCAGGTTGGCGTCGTTGGTCAGGATGCGGGCGTTGAGGTACTTCGCGGTGTCGACCAGCTTGGCATCGACGGCGGCCGAGTCGGCGACGCCGGGCGGCAAGTCGAGGATCTCGACGAGTTCCGGGTCGATCTCCTGCACCTTTGCCAGGCTGTCGAGACCGCGCTGGCCCCGCTGGCGACGGAGGGGGTCCGCGGCGTCGGCGACGAGTTGGACCTCGTCGAGGATGAACCGGGGCACGATCACCCGCCCGGCGAGGAAGCCGGTCTCGAACAGTTCCGCCAGGCGGCCGTCGATCAGGATGTTGGTATCGACGACGAGGGGCATCATCGCGGCGATATTGGGTGCCGGCGGTGGGGGAGGCGGAGTGACCGGTTGACGCATGAAGGGCGTGATCAATTCCCGCTTGCGCAGCAGCATCACGCCGACCGTCAGGCCACAGATGATGACCGCGGCAGCGAAGGGCAAGATCGATCCGGCCGGATCGGGAAGATACGAGAGGGGGACAGCCAGCAGCGCCGCCAGGATGCCACCGAGCAGGAGGCCGGCGGTGACCGCGATCAGGTCGATCAGGGAGGCTTCGCGGATGGTTTGCCGGACGTTGCGGACGATAGCCCGGCTGACGTGGGGACCGATCACGTAACCGATGCCACCGATACTGAGGGCGATCAGGAAGATCGTCGCGCCGGTGTCGCTGGAATCGGCGCCTAAGGTGAGGAGGGTACCGGTCTGGGCACCGATCGCGAGCCCCGCGACGAAGCCGACGAATCGAAGCACGAGCCGGAGACCGGTGGACATCGGTGATACCAAGCGTGGGGGCGGCGGGGCCAGGGAACGCGGGGCCCATCTCTGGCCGGAGACCAGCGGCGGCCCACGACTCCCGGGACGGTCAAGAGATCCCGGTGATGAACGGACCGCTAGTGTAGCACGCTGCCGAGCGCCCACCCCTGACCCTGGGCGACGGGAGACACGACGCCACTCCTTGGTTGGGGGACATGGTGTCTGGGGTTGGCCGGCCGGTCAGTCGCCGGTGTTGGCCCGTCACGGTGGGTCGCGTCCCGGGTGGCGTCAGGTGGTCGCGGTCGCTGCCAATGTCCAGGGCAGCCGGTCGAGGACGACGCCCCACCATTCCTCGACGCCGCCGACCCAATCCGTCCCGAAGGGGGTGACGATCTGGTCGATGACCAATAGGCGGGTCCGCACGGCCCGCGCCCGTCCAGGCCGCGTCGATGTCCACCGTGATCAGGGAGACGGAGAACATGGTGCCGTCCCGGGTGACGGTCTCGACCGAGATGATCCGGCGGTCCGGCACGATCTCCTCGTAGCGCGTCGTGACCAGGAATGGCGATTCGCCCTCTGGCGCTTCATGATGGGTGTCCTGTCCGCCGACGCGGAAATCGGTCGTCACCTATCCCAGCCGGGCGTCGTCCGAGGTGATCATCCAACGAGCCCGGGCGGCCGGGTCGGCGAATGCAGCGAAGACCCGGGCGGGGGAACGTCGTAGGTACGCTCGATGACGAAGGTGGCGTGTTCGACGGATCCTCCGGCGACGGTTCCTCCGGTCATCCTGGTCGCCTCCCATCGCGCCGGATATCGTCTCGGGCCAGCTCCTCCCCGAGGCGATCGAGACGACGTTCCCGCCCCGCGCGACGGGCGGCGACCCACTCCTCGGCCGAAGCCAGCGCGGCCGGTTCGATCCGGCAGGTCCTCACCCGGCCGACCTTCTCGGAGCGGACCAGGCCGCTCGCCTCCAGGACTTGGATGTGTTGGACCACGGCCGACAACGTCATCTCGTGCGGCCGACCCAGTTCACTGACCGACGCTGGGCCCTGGCTCAACCGCTCGACCATCGCCCGCCGGGTCGGGTCCGCCAGGGCCTGGAACACCAGATCGAGCGACGCGTGATGGTTAAGCATATGCTTGAGTATTGGGGAGCGGGGTCGGGGTGTCAAGGGGACAGGAGGCGGGGGACAGAAAGGGTCGGGGAGGGGCGGTCGTGGTCAGGGGGCGAGGGATAGGCGCGCGTCCGGGTCGGGGGAGGACCCGGTGAGGCGGTGGGCGGTCGTGGCGGCGCGGAGGCGCTCGACCACGGCGGCGGGGACGGGGGGGATGCCGAGGTCGCGCCCGGCCCGGAAGCCGGGGCCGTGGTAGTCGCTGCCGCCGGTGGCGATCAGGCCGTGGCGGGCGGCGATGGCGCGGAGGCCCTCGCGGCGCTCGCCGTCGTACTCGCCGTAGTCGACCTCGATGCCGAGCAGGCCGGCGGGCAGCAGGCGCTCGACGATGCCCTCGGGGTCGCCGGTGGTCCAGGGGTGGGCCAGGACGGGGACGCCGGAGGCGAGGCGGACCAGGGCGATGGCCTCTTCGGGGGTGAACGGGGCCCGGGGCACGAAGGCGGGTTGGCCCATCCCGATGTGGCGGTCGAAGGCCTCGCCGACGCTCCCGACGTGACCCGCCTCGATCATCACCCGGGCGACGTGGGGGCGGCCGATACTGCCCGTCCCGGCCAGCTCGCGGACGCGATGGAGGGAGATCGACAGCCCGAGTTCCGCCAGGCGAGCGACGATCCGGGCGATGCGCTCGTCGCGCCCGTTGGCCAGCGCCCGGAGGCGGTCAAGGAAGGCCGGGTGGGCGGTATCGACGAAGTAGCCGAGGACGTGCAGTTCCCGCCCGGCCGCGCTGCTGCTCAATTCCACGCCGGGGATCACCTCGATCGCGTCGCCGGCCGCGGCCGTTGCCGTCGCGACTGCGGAGACGGTGTCGTGGTCGGTGATCGCGATCGCGCCGAGGCCCCGGCCGATCGCTTCCCGGACCAGTTCGTCCGGGGTCAGCGTGCCGTCGGAGTGGGTGGTGTGGGCATGGAGGTCGACCGGGCGGTCCACGGGCATCCTTCGGGGGACGATAGACGGAAGACGGAAGACGGAAGTCGGGAGTCGGGGGACGGGGGACTGACCGACGGTGGAGAGATGCCGGGCGGTGGTCGGCGTCTCCCCGGGCGGAGGGTCAGCGGGGCTCGATGACGAGCAGCATCGCGGTTCGGTCCTCGTTCTCGATGGTGACGTCGATGAAGGCGGGGATGCAGACCGCCTCGATGCCGTTCTCCTGGAGGTAGTCGCGGGCGATGGCGACGGCCTTGATGGCCTGGTTGGTGGCCCCGGCGCCGATGGCCTGGACCTCGGCCCGGCCCAGCTCGCGGACCACGCCGGCGATCGCCCCGGCGACCGCGCTCGGGCGGGACCGGGCCGAGACCTTCAGGACATCGGTGGTGGGGGCGTAGGACCCGCCCTCGTCGCCATCGGCCCCGCCATTGGCGTCACCGGTGACCTCGCCATGCACCGCGCGGTGAGGCGTGTGATCGACCCCGCCTCGCATGCCACTGTCCGCGTCCCGAGCGCGGTCGGGGGCGGACGGGGCGGTGGAGGTCTGGACCCGGTCGTCGCCAATCGCGGCGTTGTCGCGTTGCCGGCGATCAACCGGCAGCGGCCGGTCCTCGTTTCGGGCTGGGATGGCGGCCGGGAGGGGCGGGCCCGCCGGCGAGGTCGTCGCCGAGCCGGCGGCGGAGACGCCCATGACCGCGTTCCCAGACGTCCCCATCGTGGCCTCATGGGGAGAATGGTCGCCCATGCTCGCGGTCGAAGGCCCGGCGTCGACGGCGGGCCCGGTGTCCCCGTCACCCGTGGTAGCCGCGTCATCGTCATCGGCCGGGGCCGCGTCGTCATCATCGTCGTCCGGCGAGTAGGCACCGGTGGCGGCGGCCGTCCGGGTGGGGTCGTGGCCGAGTTCCCAGTCCTCGCCCCGGACCACGGCCTCGGCCTCGTCGGCCTTGGCCTGGCGGAGGGAAGGATGGTCGGCGGGCACGTCGTCCTCGGCCGGGGCGTCATCGGCGTCGGGGGGGAAGCGGGAGCCCCGGGGGTCGATCTTGATGTCGCGCAGGTCGAGCTTGCTGAGGAAGCGGTTCACGAGGGTCCCTCCAGGGGCGAGGCGGAAGACGGAAGACGGAAGACGGCGGGTCAGGTCGATGGCGTGACTCCTGGGTCAGGATCAGGCGGTGAGGGTGTCGTCGCGGTCGAGGCGGCGGATGGAGAGGCAGGTGCCGCGGAGGCGGTCGAGTTCGACGATGACCGCGTTGAAGGAGACGATGCCGTCGGCGACGGGCAGGCGGTGGGATCGACCGGTCACGAAGCGCGCCAGCGAGGGGGCGACGGCGGAGCCGATGACCGAGTCGCGCGGGCCGACCATGCCCAGGTCGGTGACGAAGCCGGTCGCGCCGGGCAGGACCCGGGCATCGGCGGTGGGGACGTGGGTGTGGGTGCCGACGACCGCGCTGACCCGGCCGGCCAGGTGCCAGCCCATGGCGACCTTCTCGGAGGTGGCCTCGGCATGGAAGTCGACCACCACGATCGGGCGGGGGTCGCCGCCGCCGCGCATGGTCTCGAGATGGCGGTCGATGACCGTGAACGGGTTGTCCAGCGGGGCCATGAAGACCCTGCCCATCAGGCTGACGACGGTGACCGGGACGCCATGGACCGTGACCGTGACCGTGCCCCGGCCGGGCAGGCCGGGGGGGAAGTTGAGCGGTCGCAGGACCCGGAGACGGTCGTCGGCCAGGGCCGCCTCGACATCCTGCTGGGCCCAGATGTGGTTCCCGGTGGTGATGACGTCGACCCCGGCGTCGT
>JBBJOE010000069.1:0-10893 GCA_037721765.1 Thermomicrobiales bacterium | reverse complement strand
ATGGCCGCCCGGCTGCGGACCGTCTTCGCGGACTTGGAGGCCGCCGCGGTGGCCGCCACCTCGAACGAGGCCCAGGTCCGCGCGATCGTGGACAGCGTCACCGACGGGATCATGACCTTCGACGACCACGGCCGCATCCTCTCCTCGAACCCCGCCACCGGCACGATCTTCGGGTACGGATCGGCCGACATGATCGGGCGGCCGGTCACGTCCCTCCTGACCGGCGGCATCACCGTCGACCCGACCGGCAAGGTGGTGGCGCCCGGCACGGGTGACCTGGCGATCGGTGTCGGTCAGGAGGTCCAGGGCCGATCCAAGGACGGCGGCACCTTCCCGGTCGAACTGGTGGTCAGCCGTCTCCGCGGCGACGGACAGGAACGTTTCATCGGGGTCGTCCGCGACATCACCGGGCGGAAGCACGCCCAGGCCGCCATCGCCCAGGAGCGCGACCTGCTGCGGACCCTGATGGACCAGTCGCCAGAGATGATCTACGTCAAGGACATGGCGTCCCGGTTCACCCGGGTGAACCGGGCCACCGTGGCGTGGCGGGGCGCCGCGGGGGCGGAGCCGGTCATCGGCCGGACCGATTTAGACTTCGTCCCCGACGCCCGCGCCGAGCGGCGCATCACCGAGGAGCAGCGGGTCTACGCGACCGGCGAACCTCGCCACAACACCATCGAGCAGGTCCTGGCGGCAGACGGGGTACAGCGCTGGTTCGTCTTCAGCCGGGTGCCGCTGCGGGACCACCAGGCTAACCTGATCGGCCTGATCACCAGCGCCCGCGACATCACCGACATGCGCCAGACCGATGAATCCGCGCGGCGCAGCGAGGCGCGCCTCCGCCTGGCGTTCGACGCGGCCCGAATCACCCCGTGGGACTTCGATCTCACCGGCCGCGGCACCGGCTGGTCAACGACTCGCCCCGGTGTTGCCGGGGACATGACTTCGGCGCGCGAGGCACCGTACGAGCGGTTCATCGCCCGCGTCGCCCCGGGCGACCAGACCAGAGTGCGGGAAGCGTTCTCGTCGGTGATCCGGTCCGACGCCGACCTCACCATTGAGTATCGACTGGCCGATCCGGGACCGTTGCCGCGGTGGGAGGTCGCGCGGGGCCAGATCGTCCGGGACGACGACGGGCGGCCGGTCCGCATGATCGGCGTCTCACTCGACTTGACCGATCTGAAGCGATCGCAGCAAGCCGTTCGCGACAGCGAACTCCGCCTGCGCCGATTGTCGGAGGCCACGTTCGAGGTCGTCGTCGTCCATGATCAGGGCATGATCCTCGACGCCAATGCCGCCGTCTCGGCGACGTTCGGCCGCGACGAGCGCGAGGTGATCGGCCAACCGCTGGCCACCTTGATCGCGATGGACTCGCGGCGACGGCTGGAGACGTTCTTGACCGGCGACACCACCGCCCCGGTCGAGTTGACCGGGCTCCGTCGCGACGGGTCGACCTTCCCCCTGGAGGTCCGCGGTCGTTGGGTCCCCTTCGAGGGGCACGTCCTGCACGTCGCCGCGATGCGGGACATCTCCGACCGTAAACACGCCGGGGCCGCGCTCCACGAGAGCTGGCAACGATACCGTGACCTGTTCCAGGAGGCCGAGCGTCAGGCCCGCGAACTCGCCTTGCTCGACGACGTGCGCACCGCCCTGGCCAAAGAACTCGACCTGGACACGATCTTCCGCACCGTGGTCGACTCGGCATCCCGGACCTTCGGTTTCACCCACGTCAGCGTCTACCAGTTGGATGGGGAGACCCTGCACCTCCGGCACCACACCGGCTATGCCAACGTGCTGACCGACGTGCCGGTGGCGACGAGCGTGCTCGGTCGCGTCGTGACGACCGGAGAACCGGTCTTTTTGGAGGATGTCTCCGTCGAGCCGACGTTCCTCGCGGCGGTCGACCACATCGTCTCCGAGATCGCCGTGCCGATCCTGGACGACGACCGGGTCGTCGCCGTGCTCAACATCGAGTCGGTCGACGGCCACCACCTGACCCGAGACGACCTCGACCTGTTGATGGCGGTCACGGGTCAGGTCAACCTCGCCGTCAGCCGCTCCCGGCTCCTCCAGGAAGTTCAGGATCGCGAGGCCTACTTCCGGTCGCTCGTCCAGAACGGCTCGGATCTCATCACGGTGATGGCGGCCGATGGACAGATCAATTACGTCAGCCCCGCCAGCGAGCGCCTCTTCGGTACCAACATGTTCGACACGATCGGCGACCGGTTCCGGGGCCTCGTCGCCACGGACGATGCGCCGGTGTTGGAGGCCGCGTTAGCCGAGTCGCGGCGGTCCCCCGGCACGACGGTCCGGGTGCCCGTCCGGGTGCGCCTCGACGATGGCCAGATCCGGTCTCTAGAGACCCTGATCACCAACCGGACCGACGATCCGAACGTCCGCGGCTTCGTCTTCAACTCCCGAGATGTCACCGAACACCGCGACGCCGAGGCGGCCCTGGTCGAACAGGCCCGACAGGCGGAACGGGCCCGGGGCGAGACGAACGCGATCCTCGACGCGTCCAGCGAGGCGATGTTGCTGATCGCACCAGACGGCCGGGTCGTCTCGGCGAACCGCCGCTTCGGGGAAATCTTCGACCAGGACATCACGAGCCTCATCGGCCAGCCCATGCGGGACTACCGGGACGATACCGAGCGCGTCTTCGCCGACAGTGAGAGATTCATCAACATCCTGCGTAGTACTCTCCACGACACCTCGGTCCGGATCACCGAGATCCTGACCCAGAGATATCCCGAACACCGGGAGTTGGCCCTCTTCTCCAGTCCCGTGCTGGCCGCCGACGGTGAACACCTCGGACGCCTCTTCGCCTTCCGGGACGTGACCCGGGAACGCGAGGTCGACCGGATGAAGACCGAGTTCGTCTCCCTGGTCAGCCACGAGTTGCGAACGCCGTTGACCAGCATCAAAGGCTACGTCGACCTGCTCATGGAGGGCGAAGTCGGGCCGCTCAAGGATGAACAGCGGGAATTCCTGTCCATCGTCGTCAGCAATGCCGAACGCCTCGTGGCCCTGATCAACGACCTGCTGGACATCTCCAGGATCGAGGCCGGGCGGGTGGAACTACAGCGCGTCCCGGTCGACTTCTCCCGCGTCGTCTCCGGGGTCCTGACGTCCCTGCGTCCCCAGATCGAAGCCAAGGTGCAGCAGATCAAGGTGTCCGTTCCACCCAACCTGCCACCGGTGAACGGGGACATGGACCGCCTGATCCAGATCCTGACGAATCTGGTCGTCAACGCCCACAAGTACACGCCCGCCGGTGGCACGATCACCATCGGCGCCCGGGCAAAGCCGGGCATGCTCGAGGTCAGCGTCGCCGACGACGGGATCGGGATGACCGACGAGGAACAAGCGCAGTTGTTCACCAAGTTCTTCCGGGCCCGAAACCGGACGACGCGGGAAGTCGGGGGCACCGGTCTCGGCCTGACGATCACCCGGTCCCTGGTCGAGCTGCACGGCGGCGAGATCCGGGTCACCAGCTCCCCCGAGCAAGGGACCACCTTCACCGTCAGCCTGCCCGTGTCCCGGGGTACCACGGCGTCGTTGGTCTTCCCGGACATCACCTCCGTGCCCGGGGGTACGATCCTGGTCGTCGAGGACGACATGGACATCGCGCACCTCGTCCGGCGCTACCTGGAACGGGCGGGCTACACCGTCCTCAACGCCGGTGGTGCCGAGGACGCGCTCCTGATCGCCCGGGAGAGCCGTCCCGACCTTATCACCCTGGACGTGATGCTGCCGAAGCACAATGGCTTCACGCTGCTCGGCTGGCTCAAGGATGACCCCACTACCCGGGAGATCCCGGTGATGATCCTGTCAATGATGCCGGACGACGGCCACGGCCGAGAACACGGCGCGGCCGACTACATGGTCAAACCCGTCCACGAACGGTCCCTGCTCAACCGCGTCAACCGCCTGATGACCCTGCCCGCGAGCCTGGCCCGGATCCTGATCATCGATCCCGGTGACTCCACTCACCAAATCGTGCGATCCTATCTGGCCCAAACCCGGATCGCCGTCAGCGATGCCCGCGATCTGGTCACCGCCGCCGACTGGATGGACCGTCATACATTCGACGCCATCCTTCTCGACGGGCGATTGCTCGACGGCGGCGCGGACGGTGCGGCCGGCGTAGGTCAGGCGACGGTCCGCCGGGGCACCAGACACCTTGGCGACGCCGCGCTGCACCCCCAGCTGGCAACGACCCCCATCATCATGTTGACGAGCCGGGACCCGGGGGGGGATGTCGCGGACCATCCCGAGAACCCGGCCATCCGTGATCGCCTGACCGTCGTGGCGACGTTGCGGCGACCCTTCACCGAGGCGTCTTTCGCCGCGGCGATCACGCGGGCCGGGGTGGCCGGGGTCACCGGCCCGCTCGTCGCCGGTGGCACCGAGCAAGGAGCGACCCGATGAAGCGGCAGATCGTCGTGGCCGACGACGAGACCGACATCCGGCGGCTGATCGCCTTCACGCTTCAGCGGCGTGGGTTCGAGGTGGCCGAAGTGGGCGCGGGCGACATGGCCCTCAACCTGATCCGGGCCCGGCATCCCGACCTGGTCGTGCTGGACATGATGATGCCCGGCATGACCGGCCAGGAAGTCGCCAGGGCCATGCGGGCTGATCCGGCGACCGCGATGATCCCGATCATCATGCTGTCGGCCAAGGGTCAACTCGCGGAGGTCCGCCAGGGCATCGCCGCCGGGGCGAACGCCTATATGGTCAAACCGTTCTCGCCCAGCGTCCTCGCCGCCAAGGTCGGAGAACTCCTCGACCTGAACGGGATCGACCCCGGCCCGCCCGCCCCCCCGTCTCACCGGAGACCCCATGGTTGAGTCCTCCAAACACCACGCGCTGACCGGGGGCGAGGCAAGTGACATCCGCGTCCTGGTCGTCGACGACGACCCCTCCATCAACCGGCTCCTCCAGGTCCGGCTCCGGGCCCGGGGATTCCAGGTGGAGACCGCCTTCAACGGGGAAGAGGCCCTCCTCGCCCTGGGCACCGACCCGCCCGACTTGATCCTCTGCGATGTCTCCATGCCCGGTGCCAGCGGGCTGGACGTGCTGGCGTGGATCCGAACCGAAGAACTCGACCTGGCGGTCATCATGACCACGGCCTACGGCTCCGAGCAGGTCGCGGTGGATGCGCTCCGGCGCGGCGCCGACGACTACCTGCGCAAACCATTCGACCCGTCCGAGTTCCACGTCGTGATCGACCGAACCCTGAGCCGGTTGCTGCTCGGTCGCCAGAATGCCGAACTGCGCCACCAATTAGACCGCCAGCGTCAGCAACTCGAGGCGGAATTGGACAGGGCCAGCGACGTCCAGGCGGCCCTGCTGCCCCAGTCGGCCCCGCGCATCCCCAATTATGATATCGCCGCGGTCTGCCGGCCGGCGCGCCAGGTGGGCGGCGACTTCTACGACTGGCAACTCCTGGCCGGAACCGATCTCTCGATCTCCATCGGGGACGTGATGGGCAAGGGGATGCCGGCGGCGATCCTGATGGCGACGGTGCGGACGGCCTTCCGGGCCGCCACCGACCGCGTCTCGGCCCTGGAAACGATGCTGGCGGTCGAGCGGGCACTGAACGAGGATCTCGGCAACGCCAACAACTTCGTCACCGCCGTCCACGTCCGCCTCGATTTCGTGCGGCATTCCGTCAGCTACGTCGACGCGGGTCACGGGTACGGGTTCCTCTGCCGCGCCAACGGGGCCGTCGAGCACCTCGCGGAGCGCGGGTTCCCGCTCGGCATCGGCGCCGACATCGCCAGCCCACTGGCCCGGCACCAGACCACCTTGACCCTCGACCCCGGCGACGCCCTGGTGATGCACAGCGATGGGGTCGTCGATGCCCCGATGGCCGAGGGCCTCGACATCCCGGCCCTCGCCGCGTCCCTGCTCGCCGCGGGTCCCGCCAGCGAGATGGTGAGCGCACTGGCCGACCGGGTCGGCGGGGGGCTCACCCTGCCCGACGACCTGACGATCGTCGTCGTGCGACGTCTCACCGAACCACGCCGGCACACGATCGACCCGCCGCGTTCCCCGACGTGACGCCCCTGATGACCCGCGATCGCCCTTCGACCGATACTCACCCCACCCTGACCGAGACACCACCACTGTCCCGACCACGTCACCGAGGACACGCGTCCATGAGCCAGACATACCGTCGCAATCTCCCCGCGCCTGTCTCGTTCCCAGGACGACCCGATCCCGCCACCACGGGCCGCGACGATCTGGCGGAGCGAGGCGACGACCGGCCGGGAGCGTCCCGGCACTCAAGAGGGACACGACCATGGACATCTTGATCGAACCGCGGACCGACGGGACGACCGTCGTCAGCCTCGATGGGCGACTGGACTTCGTCACCGCCGGCGCCGTCCGGCAACGGATCGTGGAGACGATCAAGGATGGCCACAAGCGCCTGGTCGTCGACCTCGGCAGCGTCCCGTTCATCGATAGTTCTGGTCTCGGGGCACTGATCGGCGGGCTCAAGGCGGCCCGCTCGGCCGGGGGCGACCTCCGGATCGCCCGGGCCCCGGAACAGACCAAGGTGGTGCTGGCCCTGACCACGCTGGACCGCGTCTTCACCACCTATCCGACCATCGCCGACGCCATGTCGGGCTTCGCCTCGTGAGCGCCCGGACCAGACCGCTCCCCGGTCCGACCGTCCCGTTGGTTCACGTTGGATCGGGGGGATCCCCGCCATGAAGTCCGACTCACCCGATCATTCACCCGATCGGTCACTGATCAGCGAGGTCATCGCGATCCCGGCCAGCCCGGCCGAGATGGGGTCGGTGCACGATGCGCTGGCCCGGTTCTGGTCGGGCGTCGCCGGCCACCGGACCCGGGCGATCGACGCACGGTGGCGGGCGGAGTTCGAGACGGCGGTCGGGGAGATCGTCGCGAACGTGGTCCGGCACGCCCACCCGCCGGGGTCGGCGCCAAACCCGCTCAGTGTGACCTTCCAACTCTTCGACGACCGGATCGAGACGCACCTGCTCGACCACGGTATCCCCTTCGTCGATCCCGGCCCCCGGGTCGCCACCGTCCACACCATCGACCAACTTCCGGAGGGCGGTTGGGGCCTCGAACTGGCCCGGGGTCTCGTGGATTCCCTGCTCTACCAGCGTAGTGAGGACGGTGTCAACTCGTGGCGGCTCGTGAAGCGCTTCGGCACATCCGAGACGGACCCCTCGCTTCCGGCCTGATGCCCCACCGGTCGCCCACCAGTTGCGTATGCTGCCAGAGAGAGACGACTCGATCAGAACGTGCGCAGGGCCAGCAGCCCGATCACCATGGCGGCCACGAAGAGGACAATCCCGGAGACCAGCACCAATCGTGGGTCATTGGCCGAGCGGGACGGCTTCCCGGCCGGGGCGGTGACGCCGAAATCCACCCCCAACAGGCGTTCCATGGCCTGGACCTCGGCCAGCGATGGCCGCTCGGCCAACGAGGTCGACGAGTGGAGTTGAGCTACCGATACCGGTGGCCCAGACACCGGCGGTGTGCCAGGAGCGCCAAAGGTCCCCATGTTCGGTGGCAGCGGGTCGCCGGGGGCATCAGGGAAGGACCCGCGAGACGTGGCCCCATTCGACGTCATGGTGACCCTGGCGCCGCCCGCGGTCATCGCCACCTCGGGGAGGGCCGGGGCGGGGATCAGTTCGTCGCCAGAGTCAGCGGTTGTGGAGTCGCCGGAGAGGTGAGTCGCCGGGGCGGGGCCGTCCGGGCCGGCGGCGATCTCTCCCGCGGCGCCCGGGAGCGGCCCGGTCGAGGTCGTCTCGATGTCCGACGCACCGAACCGGCCCGCCGCCTTTTGTCCGGGCATCGCGTCGGGTGTCGTCTGGACGGCCGAGGCCGGGACAGCAGCCGGGTTGGGCCCCGGGTCGCCGACCGGGACCGACCCCACCGTGCCCATGGTCGCCGCCATTCCGGCGAGGCGGGTGCGGGACACCGAGAGCAGGTCCTGGAGGTCCGCGCGGTTCGGATCACAGCGCAGCGCGGACTCGGCGAACAAGACTGCCATCGCGTCGTCGCCCGCGACCGCGGCGAGGTGAGCGGCCTGGGCCCGCTCGCCCGCGGACCAGGCCACTTCCGAGGTGAGGGCGGCCGCCAGCGCGACCGGGCCGTCGAACGGCACCGGTCCCGACTCACCACGGGCGGCGGCGAGGGCATCGATCATCCCCGGCGGCGTCCCGACGGGCGGTTCGACCAGCCGCAGCGGGGTGGCGATCTCCCGCCCCCACATGGCGAAGGTCGCCATCTTGGCCAGACCAGCGACGTCCGGGACCGCGACATCGTCTCCGGCAACGCCGTCGTAGGCCGCCAGGGTCGAGACGAGGCGGGCGACCTCGTAGGGGGTCGCCTGGGTCCTCGCCGGGGCCCCGCCGTCATGGGGACCGGTCGCCGGGGCCGGGGAGATGGGCACGCGGACTGGCTGGTCCATCGCCGGGGTCCTTCGCTATCGGGCCGGGCCGCCCAACTGCCGGGCGGCCTCGCGCAGGGCCGCGGCCATCCGCTCGTGGCTAGCGGCAAGTTCGGTGATGGTGTCCAGGCGCTCCGAGAGCTGCATCATCGTGTCGATGTCCCGCGGCCGGGACCGGGCACGCTCTAGGATCTCGCGCAACTCACCCACCTGCCGGTCGAACTCCGGACGCTCTCTGCCGGCCGCCGTGTCGAGCGACGTCGCCAGGGCCCGCATCTCTCCCAACAGCGAACCCTCACCGGCCACCCGATCTCGATCCGCCGGACCCCGCGTCGGATCGTCATGGGCGAAATGGGTGTCCTCCGCCAAGGGCGCCGTGCTCCCATCTGCCACGTCATCACCCTCGATGACCTCGTCGGCGTCGGTGCTCTTGACCGTATCGACCGGGGCATCGGGGGGCAGCGGATCACCGGCCGAGACGGCATCGACGGACATGCCGTCGTCCGCCACGACGACACGGTCCGCGGTGGTGGCGAGGTCATCCCAGACCGGGGTGGATTCCGCCGGACTACCCCACCCGTCGCCGGGATCGTTCGCCCGTTCGGCGGCTCCGCCGGTCCAGGTCACCAGGGGATCGGGATCGCTGGTCCCGGATCGGCCGTCACCGGACATCGGAGTGGCGGGGGAGGCCGCGGTCTCCCCAGTCGCCGCCGGGCGTTGGAACCGGGTCTCCCAGGCATCGAACCCGTCGCCACGCGGCTGCTCCCGCGTGGCTTCCTCGATCCGCTGCCAAAAGGTCGCGTGGGTCTCGACGTGGGGGTCAGCCGCTTGGTCCTCCGACCGTGTCTCCCGTTGGACCTCCGGCCGAGCGGTGGCCATGGCCGGCGGAGGGGAGAATGACGACCCGGGAGGGACCGCGGGCTCGGCGACGGCAGTGACCGGGGCGGTCGGATCGGAGGGCCGCTCGGTCATCCGATACCCACAGGCCGTGCAGAATCGGGCGTCGTCTCGGACGGTCGCCCCACAATTTGGACAGCGCTCCACGCTTCGTGACTCCCCCTGGCTGGACCTGTGGACCGTGGACACCGCGTGCAATTCCCGGACCCGGACCCCTGGCTCATGACGCCCCGGGCGACGACCGCCGGGACTCGTGCCACAGTATACCCACGCGATCCGACCGGGCCGGTCTCGCGGCCCGATCCACGTGGGCAGGCGTTCGGACGAGTCGGATCGGCCGGGCTATCCCTCGTCGTGCCCCAGGCGATCGATCAATGAGTTTGCGGGGGTCACGACGAAGTCGTCACCGACCTGATTGATACCGCGGCGGGGCACCTTGTCGGTCACCGTGGCAACGACCGCCTTGAGCGCCTTCACGTTGGCCTTGACGAATCCAACGCGGTCGAATGCCGGGGCGCGGGAGACGGCCTCGGCGAACTTGACCCGGTTGGCCGACAAGAAGATCGCGGTGCCCGCGGTCCGGTCGACCAGATCGAGCGGCATGACCACCCGGCGCCCGTCGTGCAGTTCGACCACGATCTCGGCGACCGTCCCCGCCGCCGCGTCGACGATCACCTGGCTCAGGTGCCCGACCAGGCCGTCCGTCGCGTAGAGCGGCCCGCCCCGGGCGTAGCGCACGACGTTGTCGCGGCGCTGGAGCAACTCGGCGGGGATCTCCTCCGGCTCGACCGCCTGGACGTTCCGGCGGTGGGTCACGGCCGCTTGGCTCATGTCGCTGCTCTCCTTCGGGTGGTGGGCGCTGGTGGAACGGGGACGACACCGGGACCGGATCACCGGTGAGGCGAGGGTCAGGCGGTGCGGACCAGGATGAAGGGCTCGTTGACCTTGCGGCGGCTCAGGAAGAACCAGCCCCCGATACCGATCAGGCCCAAGAGGAGCATCCCCCCGGCGGCGGCGGCGAACGGCGAACTGGCCTCGACCACCGGGGCGGTGGCGGAGAGGACCGTGATGGTTCGTTCCCCCCCTTCCAGGGTCAGCACGACCGCGTCCCCGGCCGCCACGGCCGCTAGGGCGGCGGGCGTGCCACCCCGGTTCACGGTGGCGTCCCGCGCGACCGGGTAGGTCAGGGCCCCGGCGGTGCCGGGCGGCTGGATCGTCAGCGAGACCCCATCATTGGTGACGACCCGGCCGCTGAGGGCGATCGCGGTCGGCGTGGCGGTGGGGATCGCGGCGGCGGTGGCGGTCAGGGCCGCGATGGCGTCGATGGTCCCCTGGGCGTCGGCGGTCTGCTGGGCGACGATGGCCGACTCCGTCTGGCGGGCGGCGGCGGTGGCGGTCTGCTTGGCGCCGGCCTCGGCGGTCAGGGTCATGATCGCGCCGGCCTCGGCGGTGGCGGTCTTCTCGGCGCGGGCGTTCGCGGTGGCGGTGAGGCCGATGCCGGCCTCGGCGGTCTGCGTCATCGCGCCCCCGGCCTCGGCCGTGGCGGTCAACTGGGCGTT
>JBBJOE010000068.1:0-10998 GCA_037721765.1 Thermomicrobiales bacterium | reverse complement strand
GGGTCTCCGGACTCTGGCCGTCTTCGAGCCAGCGGTAGGGGTCGCGGATCTCGACACCGTGGAGGGTGTCGATGACCTCCTCGCGGCGGGTCTCGACGGTGGGCGCGGCGGAGGTCATCGGGGCGGGAGTGGTCATCGGGGACGGGCTCCTTCTGGTCGGGACCGGGCGGCCGGGATGTCCCCATGATACCGGGTGGAGCTCGGTGCGAGTGTCGGGGTAGCGAACCGAGGGGCGAAGGGGACGCGTGCTACGATCGGGGACATGGGTCAGGGGCAGAGAGCTGAGGGCGGGGAACTGCGGGACGAGGGTCGGGCGGGAGGGAGATAACTGGTGAGCGAGCTCGATCTGATCCTGGCCCGTTCGGCCGCGGATCGAGGGTTCGTCAGCGACCCCCTGTGGGGTGACGATGCGGCCCGCCTCGGCCTGCGGCGGACGGCCGCGTTTATGAAAAGGATGGGGGCGCCCCAGCTGGCGATGCCCGTCGTCCACGTCGCGGGCAGCAAGGGGAAGGGCTCGACCTGCGCCATCCTGGCGGCGATCCTGGGGGCGCCGGGTCACCGGGTCGGCCTGGCGACCTCGCCCCACCTGCACACGTTCCGGGAGCGGATCGTGGTCGGCGGCGAGATCATCGGTCTGGTCGAGTTTGATGCCCTGGCGGCCCGAGTAGACCGGGAGGCCGGCGATCTGGAGCGGGAGCGGCCGGATCTGGGACGGGTGACGGCGCTGGAACTGTTGCTGGGGATGGCGATGACCCACTTCACGGGGGCGGGGTGCGACGTGGCGGTGGTCGAGACCGGAATCGGCGGGGCACTGGACTCCACCAACGTGCTCGATCCGGCCGTGAGCGTGATCGGGCCGATCGAGTTGGAGCATACCGCGATTTTGGGTTCCACCCTGACCGAGATCGCCGTCAACAAGGCGGGGATCATCAAGCCGGGAAAGCCGGTCGCCGTCGCGGCGCAGCCCGAGGAGGTCCTGGCGGTGATCGTGGCGCGGGCGTCCGAGATGGGCAGTCCCGTGTCGCTCTCGGGGCGGGATTGGCGGTGGAGCGGGTCGTGGCGAGGGTTCACCGCGGAGGGGCCATGGGGCCGGTACGAGGGATTGCGGTCGGGTTTGGCGGGGGAGCACCAGGTGGCGAACGCCTGCCTGGCCCTGGCCGCGTCGGCCCTGCTGCCG
The DNA here is from genome assembly GCA_037721765.1 of Thermomicrobiales bacterium. Taxonomy (GTDB): domain Bacteria; phylum Chloroflexota; class Chloroflexia; order Thermomicrobiales; family UBA6265; genus JACCVE01. The sequence goes on along the minus strand of JBBJOE010000068.1, from coordinate 9,821 downwards.
GCGGGGCTTCGGCCCGGCGAGTGGGCGGTCCGGGAGGGTTTTGCGGGGGTACGGGTGCCGGGGCGATTCGAGCGGGTCGATCGAGATGGCCGGGCGGTGGTCCTCGACGGGGCGCACACGGCCGGAGCCGCAAGGGCGCTCGCGACCACGCTGGGGGAGGTCTTCCCAGATCAGGCAGTCACCCTGGTGATCGGGATGGCGGCCGACAAGGATGTGGGGCGGTTCACGGCGGCGCTGGCCCCGGTCGCCGGGCGGGTGATCGCCACGCGCTCGGCATCGGTGCGGGCGATGGACCCGGAGAGGATCGCGGCGACGTTCGCGGGACGATCGGTGCAGGTGGACCGGGCGGGCTCGGTGGCGGAGGCCCTGAGCATGGCGCTCGGGTCTCCAGGCCGCTGGACCGCGGATGGGACGGCGGACGCAGCGGATAGGACGGCGAACGGCGTCGATGCCAGGTCTCTGCCAAAGCCCGCGCCCCGGTCCGCGATCGCACCCGGGTCCGGGGGCGTGGGGCCGGTGGTCATCACGGGGTCGCTGGCGACGGTGGCCGAGGCGCGGGTGACGCTTGGATTGCCGGGCTCGGAGGAGCATGACGGGTGAGGTCTGATTCACGGCCGATGGCGTTCTGGCCCGCGACCCCGCGAGCCGCGCCGGGTTGGCCTCTGGCTCGTCGGACCAGGGACGCGGGGTGCCCGGAGGGAGCACGTACCTGGGATATGAAACCGCAACGGCGGGGCGGGCGTATACAAGAGTGGCACCGTGGCAAGGACCGATTGCCCGGGAGTGGGCGAGAGGGCTTGAATGTCGGTGGCGATGGCGGCCAAGGGTGAACCGAACCTCGTCGAGATGGCGGACGCCGACCTGATCGGTCGCGCCGCCGGAGGCGACGCGCGGGCACTGGAGGTCTTGTACGAGCGGTACTCGCGCGTCGTGTACTCGTTCGCCCTGCGGATCGTGGCCGATCCGCAATTGGCAGAAGAACTCTTGCAGGAGGTCTTCTTCCGCGCGTGGCAGCAGGGAGGGGCGTATTCGGCTAGCCGTGGTTCGTTCGTGACCTGGCTGCTGAGCATCACCCACAACATGGCGATCGACGAGGTCCGCAAGCGTCGCCGTCGGCCCCAACGGGCCGACAGCGAAGACCCGGAGGCGGTCCTGGCGGCCATGCCGAACCTTGGCCTCTCGGTCGAGGACGAGGTCTGGCTCGGGGCCTTGCGCGATACGATCGCCGGAGCGCTGGATACCCTGCCGCCGAACCAGCGGGTCGCGATCGAGATGGCCTACTTCAAGGGATTGACGCAGCGGGAGATCGCCGAACAGCTCGGTGAACCGCTCGGGACGATCAAGACGCGGATGCGACTTGGCATCCAGAAGTTGCGTGACCAACTCGAAGGTCACGAGGTGGGGATGGCGTGAGCGACGACACCGCGCGGGCGCGACCGGGCACGGGTCAGGTTCGCCGTAAGCAGTACCGGCTGGCGACCTTGGCCAGCGGGGACGGGCACGTCGACGACCTGGTGGCCGGGTATGCCCTCGGCGCCCTCGACCCGGACGAGGCGGCACGGCTGGACGAGCATGTCCTGACTTGCGACGCCTGCGCCCGCGACGCCGAGGAGGCGCGCCGGACGACGGCGCTGCTCGCCCTGACCGCCCCGCCGGCGGCCCCGCCGCCCGACGTCAAGGTGGCACTCTTCGCCCGGATCGCCCAGGCCCAGGGTCAAGCCGCCGCGACTGCCCCGGTCATGTCCGCCCCCCCGGCCCTGGTCCGGACCTGGTCCGCTCCCGCCGCACCGGTGTCGATCCCAACGCTGCCCGCCTCTCGCCCGGCCGCGGCCGGGACTCCCGCTGCCTGGGGATTCCTGCCAGCGCGGACCTCGTCCCGGCGCGGACGGACCATCTCGGCCGGAGTCACCGGCACGCTGGTGGTCGCGGTCGGGCTGCTGAGCATGTGGTCGATGATCCTGCGGGACAATGCCGAGACCCAGGCGGACCAGATCAATGACTTGCGATCGCAATTGAGCGAGGGCGGATTCACTCCTCTCGGTGGTACGACCGGCGGAGACGGGGTCACGATGTCGCCGACCGGCGAGGTGGCCAGCGGACGCGGCTGGGTGATCAACCAGCCCGGATCGGACCAGGGACCGTTGCTGGTGGTCGCCGGGATCGCCGACCGGGACGACGATGTGGACTATGACGTCTACGCGATCCGGGACTCGGGCCAGTTCGTCTCGGCCGGTGACCTCCGGGTCGATGTCTCGGGTGCGGGGACGACGACGATGGACCTCGCTTGGGGGACGGACTACGCCGAGTTGTGTATCGCGGCTCGCGGTGCCGACCCCGGCGACGGTTGTCAGGTGTTGCGCTCGTCCACCGCTCAGGTCCTGGCGACATCCGTCGCCGCACCGTAGCGGCCCGATCCAGACGACCGATACCACGACTCGCCGCACGGCCCGGAGCACATGCTCCGGGCCGTCGCGATTGCGCCGCCCATCGACCGCCGCTATAGTGCGCGGACGAGCCGCCGCCGGGGCCCGCACCCGGCGCGATGACGCGCCTGAACCGTACCCGTGGACGGAGGGGACACTCGCGTGGAGCAGATCCAAGGAACCGGGGTCGCGGTCGTCCCGGACCGCGTCGCACCCGCCCGGGACCCGGTGGACCGGACCGCGAACGGGTCGTCCCCGGCGCCCAGTCCGGCCGTGCCCACGATCCGGCCCGTCGCCGCCGTGCGGACGCTCTCGGTGGTCATCCCTTGCCAGAACGAGGAGGGGAACCTGCGCGAGTTGCACCGCCAATTGGTCGCGGCCCTGTCACCCCTCGACCTGCCGTTCGAGGTGATCGTCATCGACGACGGCTCGACCGACGGGACCTGGGCCGTGATCGAAGCCCTGCACGCCGAGGACGACCGGGTCCGGGGAATCCGGCACCGGCGCAATTTCGGCAAGGCGGAGGGGCTGGCGAACGGGTTCGCCGTCGCCCGGGGCGACGTGGTCATCACGATGGACGGCGACATCCAGGACGACCCGGTCGAGATCCCCAATTTCCTGGCGAAGATCGACGAGGGTTTCGATCTGGTCTCGGGTTGGAAGCAGCGACGCCAGGACCCCCTGGGCAAGACACTGCCGAGCCGGTTCTTCAACCGGACGGTCCGGGCCGTCTCGGGCGTGCCGCTGCACGACTTCAACTGTGGCTTCAAGGCCTATCGGCAAGAGGTCACCCGGTCGCTGCGCCTCTACGGGGAGCTACACCGGTTCACCCCGGTCCTGGCCGCCGCCGAGGGGTTCTCGATCGCCGAGGTGCCGGTCAAGCACAACCCGCGCACCTGGGGACGGTCAAAATATGGTTGGTCTCGCCTGGTCAAGGGGTTCCTCGACCTGCTGACGGTGACGTTCCTGACCCAGTACAGGCAGCGGCCGATGCACCTCCTGGGTCTTCCTGGCCTCGTCGCGCTGGCGCTGGGGGTCCTGATCGGGCTGTACCTGTCAGCCGAGAAGGTGATCTTCGGGACCACGATCGGGCAGCGGCCACTTCTGTTGCTGGCGGTGCTGTTGGTCGTGATCGGGACCCAGTTCTTCGGATTGGGGCTGATCGGGGAGTTGCTGGCGCACGGGTCGAACGCGCCCCGGACGGAATTGCGAGCTCCCGTCCAGGACACGCTCGGGCTGGGCGAGCGGACGTACGAGACGGGTCTCTGGACACGGATCGGCGATTCCGACTACCGCGTCTCGGATTGAGCGGGCCGGCCCGGGGAGAACCAGCCCACCGTTCCGAAGATGGCCCACCGTCCCGGCCCGGCCGGGAGGGCCCCGGTGGCACCGTCGGGCGATTATTGGCGTCGGGGCCAGCCCGGGTGATGGCCGGCGTGCCCATCCCGGTGATCTTCGCGCTCGCGGTGATCGTCGGGTTAGCACTGCTCTGGCGGCAGGGGGCACTGGGTGACGTGGCCGGGGCGGTGCGGGCGGCGGACGCGCCCCTGGTGGTGGCGGGATTCCTCCTGTACCTCGTGGGGCTAGCGCTGCTCAGCCTGCGGTGGCACCTGCTGGTGATCCTGACCCACGGGCGCTCCGACCCGGCCCGGGCGGCGGAGGCCTTCTTGACCTCGGTGGTGATCAACTACGCCGCCCCCATCGGCCTGGCCGTGCCGACGCGGGCGGCGTTGACCAAGCGGGCATTGGGGCTCTCGATGGCGGAGACGGGCGCGGTCGCCTTCTGGGAGATCGTCGCCGACGTGGTGGTGCTGGGGGCGATCGCGGCGGTCTGGCTGCTGCTGGTGCTGGGGCAGGCCTCGGTCGTGATCGATGCGGTCGGTCCGGCGGGGCCATGGGTGGCTGGGGCGATGGTCGGCCTGGGGGCCGTGGCGGGGGCGGTCGGGCTCGGGGTCGGGCCCGTCCGGCGCCGGGTGGCTCGGGTCGCCGGGGGGGCCTGGAGCTACCCGCGACGCCGACCGGGGTTGGCCGCCGGGATCTTGGCGGTGACCGCCGCGTACTGGGTGGCGCAGGGCGTCACCCTGGCGGTTTTCCTGGTAGCCTTCGGGGTCGGGGTCAGCCCGGTCCTGGTGACCGGGTTGACCGGGCTGCCGGTGCTGGTCGGGATGCTGAGCCCGGTACCGGGCGGTGCAGGTGTGCGGGAAGCCCTGATGGTAGCCGTGGCGCGGGTCCACGGGGCGGACGGAGGCGAGGTCCTGATGGCGGCTCTTGCCTACCGGGTAGCGCTCTTCGCGGCCATCCCGGTGCTCTATGGCCTGGTGCGGCTGTGGTTGGCGAGGCGGACGAGGGCCCCGGCGGGTGCCGGCGGTCGCCCGGCAAGACCCGGGCCGGACGCTGGTGACCCGCCGGTGGGCCCGGACGCTTGAGATCAATCCTTATCCCAAACATCGAATCCTGGAGGAAGCAGCGTGAACCAACGGAGCACCGGCACGGTGACCGGCGCGGAGACGGCCCGGCTGGCGGCCGAGGACACGAGCAACTACCGCAAGCACACCTCGAGCAACCCGGTCCAGCGGCGTCTGCTGGACCGGTTCCACGTCGCGATCGAGGAGACGGTGGCCGGGTTGGCGCCGGCCAGTTTCCTCGACGCCGGGTGCGGCGAGGGGTTCGTGACCGAGATCCTCCTACGGCGGGTGCCGGGGATGGCGATCACGGGGTTCGATTTCAACCCGTCGTCGGTCGCGTTGGCGGGGAAGACGAACCCGGGAGCGACGTTCGTCGAGGCCAGCATCTACGACATTCCCTTCGAGGACGGGGCATTCGACGTGGTCGGGTGCTTCGAGGTGCTGGAGCACCAGCCCGACCCGGCGGCCGCCCTGGCCGAGTTGGCCCGGGTGGCCCGGCGGGCGGTCGTCCTCAGCGTGCCGCACGAACCGTTCTTCTCGCTGGCCAACGCGGCGCGCGGCAAGAACTGGGACATCCGGCCGCGCGGTAGCGACCCGGACCACCGCCAGCTGTGGTCACGGCGGGCCTTCGGAGCATTCGTCGCGGCCCGGTCCGACCTGCGGGTCGAGCGCTTGGACGGCCGGTTCCCCTGGACGATCTGCGTGGCCCGCAAGGACGGATGAGGCGCGTCGTCCGGGGCCGGGCGAGATCGACGTGGTCCCGTGGGCCGCGTCGTCGCGTCGGCCGCCAGACGACATGCCGTCCTCTCCCGGAACGAGTGGGGAATCTCCCCCGGGGTCACGCTCCACGGGGGCCGGAGGATGTGCGCTTCCCGACACGGCGGACGTGCGACGTGAACGACCGTTATCCTCGGGCCGATCGACAGACGGCACGGTCGGTGTCGGGCGGGCACCGGGAAGGGCCGGGCGCTACACTTGGGCGACCAGTCCGGCCGTGAGAGACGAGGGCGTTCGGGCCGGGACTGGCGAGAGGCCATCCCATGCACGCGCTGGTGAAGCCGTGTCCCGACTGCGGCCAGGTGAACCGGTCGTCGGACACATTCTGCGTGAATTGCGGCGCCTCTCTGGCCGCCGTCGAACCCATGCCGCGGTATCGGACCGGCCCGGCGAGCCGTCCGGCGGGCCGGGACACGTCCCGGCCCCCGACCCCGCTGCCCGTGGCCGAGGCGGGCGGGGGGGGAGGGTGGGTCAGTTTTGGCATCGCCGTCGGGGTGGGTGCCTTCCTGGCCCGGGCATCTCCGGCGGTGATCCAGGCCGCCTGGGGTGTCGGCCTCGTCGCGACGGTGATCGGGATCTGGCAGATGCGACGGGACCGGCCCCTGTTCAACCGGGCGGGACTGGTGACGGTGGTCCTCGGGCTCGTGACGCTGACGGTCGTTTCGGCCAATAGCCTCGACCGTTCCGACCTGCCCGGTCCGCTGGCCGGGATGGTGCCTGCCGCGGAGGACGTGGCTACGACCGGGGTGGAGGTCACTCCCGCCGCGTCCGAACCGGCGGTCCGGCCCGGGGCCCGCAACGATGTCCGGATGGCGTTCGGCAACCCGGCCCACACCGGAGAACACCCCGGGCCCGGGTTCGCGGGCGTGCCGCGTCTGGAATGGCAGGTGGACTTGGCCGGTGAGGTCTTCGCGTCCCCCGTGCTGGTCGACGGGGTGATCTACGCCGGGACGCGGGCCGGATTCCTGGTGGCGATCGAGGGCGCGACCGGCCGCGAGCGATGGCGATTCGACCTGGGCACGTATGTCCTGCGGTCGTCGCCGGCGGTGGTCGACGGCACCCTCTATATGGCCGGCGGCTATGATCTGTACGCCCTCGACAGTGCCTCGGGGGAGATCCGCTGGCGGCGGCCGCTGCGGCTGGCCGGGCCGTCGTCGCCGGTGGTGGTCGATGGGGTCCTGTACCTGGCGAGCCAGGAGGGGGATGTCTACGCCCTGGACGCGGAGACCGGCTCGACAGTCTGGGACGAGGCCGTCGGGGACCTCCTCTTCTCGTCGCCGGCGGTCTCCGGGGGATTGGTCTATATCGGGACCGACGGCGGGGATTTGCTGGCGTTCGACGTCGGGACCGGCCGGGTGCGGTGGCGCTTCCCGTCCGGCGTCGCCATCCATGGGTCGCCGGTGGTGGCGAACGGGGTCGTCTACACGACCAACCGGGACGGGGGGTTCTTCGCCCTCGACGCGCGGGACGGCACCGAGCGGTGGCGGTTCACGGCGGGCGGGGGCGCCACCCCGGCGGTGGTCGGCGGCGTCGTCTACGTCGCCGCGACCGAGACTGGGCTGGCGGCCCTGGACGCGGAGACGGGTCTGCCGCTGTGGGTCTACGCGACGGGAGGGCCGGTGACCTCGGCGCCGACGGTGTCTGGAGACCTGATCTATGCCGGGAGCGGGACGACCGTGTATGCCGTCGGGCTCGACGGCGTTGCGGCCTGGCGATTCCCGACCCGGGGAACGATCAGCGCAAGTCCGATCGTCGCGGGCGGGGCGGTGATCGTCGCGAGCCAGGACGGGACGCTGTCCTCCCTACGGGACGTCGACACCCCGGATACATAGGATCCGGCACGGGTCGCGGGGATCGTCCCCAGCATATGTGCGCCCCTAGTCTCCTCGTGGGTATCGTCCGGTGGACCGGCCCCGGAAGGTCACGTGCCAATTGGGCTACTGGTCGCCCTACCCTCTCCGGTGGGGGTGACCGATGACATGGCGATCTCGGTGCATCGAGCCCGTGGATTGGATGTCCGGAGCGTCCGGCGACAGGTGAACTCTGCCCGGTGGTGTGGGTACGCTCTCACGTCGGCCGTGATCGCCGATCGGGTCTCGGCGCTGACGGGACGGGCGAACATCGTCGCGTCCTCGGATTCTCGGGCGTGGAGGTGGAGACGATCGCGCCCGGACTCGTGATGGAACGGTTCACCTCTCTGGGATCGATTGTCTGGCGAGAGGTTCGGACCGACCGGCGAGTGCCCGTTGCTCGGCGAGAAGCGCCACCGCGGTCTCTTCGGATCGTGGTCACGGTCGCGCGGGATCCTCATGCGATGGCACTCCGGCATCAGCCATGCGGTCGCCCGGTGACGTGATGTCGTCGCGCCATGACGCGACGAGGATGGACGAAAGGACGCCGATGGCGACCGCGGTGATGGACCGACCCCCCGAAGGTGACATCGACCGCGCAAGAGAGAACTCCGGCCGGCTCCGGGTGGGAAACGTGGTGATCGGTGTCGTCCACCTGGCGCAGGCCCTGGCGATCCTGGCCCTCAGCAACGATTTCTCCTTGCCGGTGACGGGGCTCTATCTCCAGGGACCACCGGGCAGCGACGCCCCTCCGATGCCGTTCCCGGCCGGAAACCTGGCGGTCGGGACGTTGGTCGCGGTGTTCCTGCTGATGGCGGCGGTCGATCACCTGCTGGTATCGGCTCCGGGCATCCACGGCTGGTACGTCCGGAACCTGCGGCGAGGCGCGAACTACGCCCGGTGGTACGAGTACACGTTCAGCGCGACGCTGATGATCATCCTGATCGCGGCGCTGTCGGGGATCAGCGACATCGCGGCGCTGGTCGGCATCGCCGGGGCGAACGGGGCGATGATCCTGTTCGGGCTGCTCATGGAGCGATTCAACCCACGCGACGACCAGGGCGACGTGATCGACGGGGCGGGCCAGCGCCGGACGTTCGACTGGAGCCCGTTCCTGTTCGGCTGCTTCGTCGGGATCATGCCTTGGGTGGCGATCGTGATCTATACCCAGGGGGCCGAGCAGAACGCGACCGATGCCGAGGGTGTGCCGGACTTCGTCTACGCGATCCAGGCGTCCCTGTTCGTCTTCTTCAACAGCTTCGCGGTCAACCAGTGGCTCCAGTTCCGCCGCGCTGGACCATGGAGACGCTACGTGTTCGGCGAATGGGTCTACATTGGTCTGAGCGCCGTGGCCAAGTCGGCCCTGGCCTGGCAGATCTTCGGCGCGACGCTGATGTAGCGGTCGGCGGGGGCCGGAGACGCCATCTCCGACGGGTTTGACGCCCGCGGTGGAGAGAGGTGAGACCGGTTGGCGACGAAGATGGTCCTCGAGGCGCGCGACGCGCTGCGCTTGCTCGTGCCGGGGCCGGTGGCCCTGCTCTCGACGATGTACCGTGACCAGCCGAACGTGATGGCGGCGAGTTGGACGTTGGCGCTCAGTTTCGACCCGACCCTGATCGGGGTCGCGGTCCACCCGTCGCGGCTCAGTCACGAATTCGTGACCAAGACCGAGCAGTTCGTCCTCAACATCCCGACGGCGGACCTGATCGGCGCCGTCCACCTGGCCGGGACGACGACGGGACGGAGCGGCGACAAGTTCGCAGCCTGCGGGTTGACGCCGTCCGAGGGGCTGGAGGTCGAGGCGCCGCTGGTGGCGGAGTGCGTGGCCCACGTCGAATGCGGCCTGTTGGACCGGCAGACGATCGGGGACCACGACCTGTTCATCGGCCGGGTATTGAAGGTGCAGGCGCTGGACGAGGCGTTCCGGGGCGTCTGGAACGTGGCCGAGGAGGCCGGGCAGACGCTGCACCACCTCGGTGGAGACCGGTACGCGGGCCTGAGCCGACCCTACACCGTCGATCCGGTGGAGGATGACCGGTAAGGCCTGGGCCGGTCTGACGGGTCGATCAGACGTCCCGGCCCACCCGCGCGTGCCCGGGACCGGATCTCCGCTGATTCTCCTGCCCGGTGATCCGGTCGGCCCGGCCAACCAGAGTCAGAAACGTCAGGCGGGAGGTGACGGGGGAAGGACGGCGTCGCAGCCGGCGAAGAGGAAGATCTGGAAGTCGACCCGGCCAAATGGGGTGACTTCCGGTAGGGCGAAGGTCTCGGAGGCCGAGTCCCCAAAGAGGTCCGGGTACGTCTCGTTCAGGAGCGCCTCGATCGCCCGGGCGAGATCGACGCCTTGGGGGACGGTCTGGGCGTAG
>JBBJOE010000386.1:0-2903 GCA_037721765.1 Thermomicrobiales bacterium | reverse complement strand
CCCCCGGCGGCGTCGTAGAGCGGCGTCCCCGGCAGGGCCCCGAGGTGGACCATCCCGATGATCGCCTTCGGCGCCCCGGTCAGGTCATGCAGCCAGGTGCGGGTCGAGGCGTCGGTCGTCGCGTGGTCCATGTCGTCTCCGTGTCGGGGCGCGACGGGACCGTGCCCTGGGCACGATCACGCATCACCCACCGCGATGGGTCGTGACGGGATTGAACCACACCGCCCCGCCATGCGGGAATCGATCGCCAGCGAGACCGCCGCTGCCGTGGCCACGAGACATTGCCACGAGACATTGCCCGGCGACGTTCCCCCGGAATGACCGGTGCCCGGGCGCCAGCATGCCCACCGCCCCGCCGTCCCCCGCTCGCCTGACCACGGAACCACGCCCGTCTACCGACTTCCGTCTTCCGTCTACCGACTCCCGTCTACTGGTAGATGACAACATCCGGGACCGGGTCCAGGGCCAACACCTGCTCCGGCGTCATCAGCGGTTCCTCATCGGCCTCGTTGTAGAACAGCTTGATCCCGCCGTATTCGATCGCCTGGTCCCGCACGAGCAGCGTGTAGACCTCGATCTTCAGTTCAGGCGGACCGTGCCCGTCCGCCATCAGGACGAGTTGCACTCCGGGGACGGGCTCGACGATGTCCTTGTTGGTGATCATCTGGAGCACGAATTGGTGGACGATCAGCACCTTGGGTGGCAGGCCACGCTCGGCGGTGAAGGCGGCTAACCGTTCCTGGGCGGCGGTGATCTCCGCCCCGTCGATCGACCCGAAGTGAACCCCGGGGGTCTCGCCCTCGTCGATGGCGAACTCGGGGTCGAGAGCCAAGTGGACGAACGGTTTATCCAGCAGGCCGAGGTCGATCAGCCGCTCCACCTCGCCCTCCACCCCGCGCCGTCCGATCTGGACATCGAGGATGACGTGGAGGCCATTCGCCTCGGCGAAGTCGATGTACTCCTGGATGACGGAGGAGGTCGTGTCCAGGAGGTAGGTGCCATCGTACTGCGGCTCCGGTTGGGCGACCGTGGCGATCACTTCCAGGGCCAACAGGACGGGACGCGACGGGTCGGCCGCCTCGTATGCCGCCGCCTGCTCGCGCAGTTTGGCCAGGAGGGCGTCCGGCTCATACTCGCCGAGGATGCCCATCTGGTCGCTGGCCGGGTGGCCATAGTAAGAGAGGATGCGATAGTTGGGAATCACCGCCCCCGCCTCGGCAGGGACGGCGGCCACGGCGGTCGTCGGGACCAGCGTCGCGACCGGGGACTCGACCGCGGCCTGGCCCCCGGCCGCGACGGTCGGGCTCACCACCGCCCCGGCGACCTGACCCGACGCCTGGGCGGTCTCCGCCGGAGACGCGGTCGGTCGGGCGGTCGCCTCCTCCACCGCCGAGAGCATCTGGGTGTCGGAGGAGTCCCGGCCCGACTGCCCCGACCCTCCCCCGGCCGCCATCATCACCGTGCCGAGCACGAGGACCATGACGAGGAAGCCGCTCAGCGTCTTGGCGGAGGGGAACCAGGACGGGAGGACGGGAGGCAACCAATCCGGCTTCGGGGCTACCCGCTTCGGGAGATCCGGCTCCGGCGGGGAGGTGATCCATTCCTGGGAGAATGGCGACGGGCCGGCCCGCCGCGCGGGTCGTGGCCCGCCCCGGAACATCACCCGCGATTCCCCTCGCGACGACCCATCGGCAGCCACGGGGCCCTCCGGCACGACGGCAACGGGCTCGTGGGCTCGATCGCCGTCGGGGAGAGGGATAGGAGACTCGGGCGACGATGGCACCGTCCGGCGCTGGACGACCATAAACGGCGTGCGGGCGCGTGCATGGCCCCAAGCATGCCAGAAACCGCCGCCATGGGCAAACGCCACGCGACTCCTAGCGGCACCGAGAGCATTCTTTCCGGCTCGGAACCGTGGGCCAGGCACCGGCGCCTGGGTCGCGGCGGAGGCCGGGTGGCCGACGACCGGGACCTAATAGTGGACGTAGACCCCCGTGCCGTAGTCCGCCCAGTCCCAGAAGAAGCGGGCATCGTCCAGGAGCAGATTGAGACACCCGTGGCTGCCGGGCCGGCCGATCGTCTCGGGTGTCCGCCACCAGGCGTAGTGGATGGCGTGACCGACCTCCGTGAAGTACTGGGTGAAGAGGACGTCCTCCAGCTTGTAGAAGTGTTCCGCGCCGATCGCGCCGCTGGTCATCGTTTCGTTCGGGACGCGGTTGATGATGGAGTAATACCCCGGCGGCGTCTCCCACCCCGCCATGCCGGTGGTCGTCACGGCGGTCCGGATCGGCTGGCGTCCATCGTAGGCGACCATCAACTGCTGGGTCAGGTTGACGTCGATCCACGGGCCGAACTCCGGTGCGTCCCCCGGGATAGGTGGCGGGACGACCGGAGCGGTGCGGCCGACGTTGCGGGCATAGACGAACCGGTCGCGCCCCACCTGGGCCCAGAGGTCGGCCCCCTCGAACAGTTCCTCGCCCTTGACCCAGGCCGTGACGGTCAGGTCGTCACCGTAGACCAGTTCCTCGACGGCCCTGGCGTCGGTCGTTGGCCGGGCCCGGACATTGGTCTCGCTCAGGGCGGCGCCCTGCCAGATCGTCGGGTCCCACGACTCGATGCTGGTCCGCGGCAGGGCTTCCGGCGGGATCAGGAACTCGGCCGCGACCCACCCGGCGTAGCCATCGACGTACCCCGCCACCCACTCGCCGGTGCTATTCGGCACGGCGATGAACTCGGCATTGTCGGGCAGCACCACCAGCGTCGGACCGTCCAGCGACGGGGCGTCCCGCAAACGGAGGCCATCCGAGGCCGAGACCAACGTGGTCTCGCCGCCGGTGGGCGGGGCGGGCACGAACGGTGCCGTGCCGAGCAGCCCGTCCTGTTCCGCCAGCATCCGGCCGAGC